>CAIQEI010000061.1 GCA_903870815.1 uncultured Verrucomicrobia subdivision 3 bacterium | reverse complement strand
TACAATGCGCGTTACCAACTCCCCCGCTTCCCGCAAACGCCGAGGAAGAATGCTGACAGCCGCGAAGGGCTTCCGCCTCAAGCGCTCCAAACTTTACCGCTACGCGTCCGACGCCGTGGATCACGGCCGGCAGTACGCCTATCGCGATCGTCGCACCAAAAAGCGCATCTACCGTTACCTCTGGCAGGCGCGCATCAACGCGGCTGCCCGCTCCGCCGGCATCACCTATAGCCGCCTCATTGAAGGTTTGATTGCAGCCAAGTGCGAACTTGACCGCAAGATCATTGCCGACCTGGCCGCGACCGACAACGCCGCGTTCCTTGAAATCGTGAACATCGCCAAGAACGCGCTGAAGTCCAAACCCGGCGCCACGCTGGCCAAGGCTTAACCGGTTTAGATAATCATTCTCGACGGGCGACCAGCGATGGTCGCCCGTTTTGTTTTACACCGGCAAGCCGGGGAACCGATTTTACGCGGAGGGAGCGGGCTGAAGCAGTTCTGAAATCACCCGGACGATGCGATCCGAGTCCAGCGGTTTCTCCAGGACCTTGCGAATGTTTGGGAGTCCGGCCAGTTGCTCCGGCGTGATGAGATCGCCGCCAAAACCGGTGGCGATGATCAGAGGCAGGTCGGGCCGGATGGCCCAGATTTTGGCGGCGAATTCCAGGCCGTTCATGCCCGGCATGGTCAGGTCCGTCAAAATCAAATCAATGTCCGCCGCGCGGGCGAGGAAATCCATGAGGGCCTCCCGGGGATCACAATGCGCCGTGACCTTGTAACCGGCGCGAACCAGGATTTTCTTGAGAACTTTGACGATGGCCGTTTCATCGTCGAGAATCAGAATGCGTTCGCCTTTGGCTGCCGGCGGCATATGGATGGCAGGCTCAGCATCCGCCGTCTCTTCCAGCTGCGCCGGGAACAAGACTTGAACCTCGGTGCCCCGGCCCGGTTCGCTTTGAACCAGAATGGCTCCGGCGTGATTCTGGACAATGCCATGCACCACGGCCAGTCCCAGGCCGGAGCCTTTGCCGACTTCCCTAGTGGTGAAAAAGGGCTCAAAAATCCGGTTCAGGTTTTCCGGCGCAATACCGCAGCCGGTATCCCGAACGGTCAGGCGGACGTAAAGGCCGGGGCGCAGATCGGCGTTTCGCTCGCACAAAGCATCATCCACCATCACTTCATCCAAGCCGACCTCCAACAAGCCCTGCCGCCCCTCAATGGCGTGCTGGGCGTTGACACAGAGGTTCATGATAACCTGGTGAATCTGGGTCGGATCCGCCAGCACCGGATGCGTGCGGGTGATTTTCAGGGAAATCTGGATCGTGCTGGGCAGCGCGGAGCGCAGCAATTTCAGCGCTTCTTTCACCACGGGTTGCAGATCACCGACCTCGTGCTGCCGTTGCGGATGCCGGCGGCTGAAGGTGAGGATTTGCTGGACGAGGTTTTTGGCGCGGTCGGCGGCCTTGAGCACGATGCGAAGTTGTTCCTGCAAATCAGGACGACCGGGGATTTCCTCGATAACGATGGCGCAATACGGGATGATGACGGCCAGGATGTTGTTAAAATCATGGGCCACGCCACCGGCCAGCGTACCGATGGCCTCCATTTTTTGCGACTGGTGCAACTGGTCCTCCAGCTTGCGTTTTAGTTCCTCGGCCTGGCGGCGGACGGCAATTTCATGAAGCAGCTGCTCATTGGAACGGGATAATTGTTTGGTGCGCTCAGCCACCCGGAGTTCCAGTTCGCCGCGCGCCCGCTCCAGTTCGATTTCCGTTTGGCGGCGCGCGGCAATTTCCTGGCGCAAAACAGAATTTGTGGCGGCGATCTGCTGGACATGGCCAACATACCTCCGAGTCAGCCAGGCCAGTAAAATCAACACGCCCACGACCATCGGCTTGAACCACGGCTGGCTTTGCAACGGCTCCGGCAGAAGAGTAAACATCAAATCAGCCGAACCCGGGTCGACATTGCCATCCAGGTCACGCGCGCGCACCTGAAGCCGGTGGGAGCCGGAGGACAATTCCGGCAAATTCAGCCCGGTTTCCGGAGCGGTTAAAAACGGCGACCATTTCGCCTCGTCGACCCGCCAAGAATAACGGAAGCCTCCCGGGTGATCAGCATTTTGAAAGCGTTCCCGACCGTGAAAGTTGACCGGCAGCAGCACCCCCCGCCGCAATTCAGTCACCGACGCCACCACGATCGTTTTGGGCAGGGCGAAGCTGGGTTGGTATAAAAACGTGCCCTCCGGTGTGCCCAGCCAAATTCTTCCGGACGGCTCGGCAATCGCAATGTTCACCGGGCAGTCACAGGGAAGTTCCAAGCGCTCAAAATCCAATGCACCCGGCTGCCGGCGAACCAGAACGGCGTTACGACTCGGCAGAAAAATGGTTTTTTTGTCGCCGCCATAGGTTGGATGGGAGAACTCGCCCCGAATCCAGTTCCACCGGTTCGAAGCATAAAGCGCGCAGCCGGCAAACCCCGAGCGACCGCCAGAAAAGGTCAGAAACAGTTCTTTGGCGCTGGCCAGCGACGTGCCAAAACCACCGGCGGAAAATGCGGTGACTGGCGCCCAAGGACCCGCCGGCGAATTGGATTGCTCATAAAGACCGGAATAACCGCACAACCAGCGCCGCCCGGCACCGATGATGAGGCTGGGATAAGTCACCGGCGGCGGGGCGGGCGCAAACGTCAGCCATTCCACGCTGTCCTCCCCAACCTGGGCGACACCGTACAAGTTGTTCTCCCGCTGATAAGCCGTCACCAGCAATTGGGCCGGCGGCAATAGCGTGGCGGACGACAGTTGCCGCCCCTGAAATTCAGATGCGGTGATGATTTTGATCCGCCCATTATCATAGCGGACAACCACACCATCGCCTCGTTTGTCCTGCCCGAGAATCCAAAAAACACCAGATTGATCCGGTATAATCTTATTAATCGTTTCACACCCCGTCTCCACCGGGGTGCGCCGCGCCGGGTCGTGCAGATCGGTGACCGTCAATTCATCCCGGCCCTCGTCCCAGACCAGGGCCTGGCCGGCATCGTTCAACGCCTCCAGCTTGCCAGGTGCGAGCGTTTGGAAATGACCGTCGGCATTGGCGAGGACGATGATGCTGGAGCGGTCGGAAAACCATACCCGGCCCTGCTGATCTGCCCCCACCGGAGGCGGCAGTTGCGGAAACTGCGCCCATTTCCCCGCGCGAAAACTCCACCGGACCACCGTGCCAGTGCCCACGCACCAGAGCGAGCCATCCGGAGCCTGCCGCAGGTGATACAGCCGGGCATCCGCAGGACAGGAAACCGGGGCCGAGACGCGGACAAACTCGCTGCCATTCCAGAGGCTGAACCAAAGCTGCCCGCGCGCGGGATCATATTCCACGGCAACCATCTCGCCGTCGCGCGTGGCGCACACCAGACGCGTCGAACTGTCAGGATGGCTCTGCCATTGGCCATTGGTCTGGGTTAACAGTGTGTGTTCCCCCTGGGCAAACAGCGTCCCGTCCCGGCCTTCGGCCATTTGCAAAACACAATCCTCCGCCTCGTAACCGGGATTGACCGGCGGTCCCCATCTTTCCCCCTGCCGCTGGCTCCAGCCGTGCGGCGTCAGGGCAAATTGTCTGCCAGTGGTATCGCGAAAATAACCGATGACATAGTCCATCGGCAGGCCGTTGGTCTGGCGGAAGGTTTGCCACCGAACCGGCACTCCGGCCATTAAACCCGTCAATCCACCCGGGCGGACGGTGGTTTCAGGCCATTGATCACAGGAAAACCAAAGTGTGCCATCGGGGTCCTGATCAATCTCCCGCACATTCTCGTTGGCCAGCCCGCCCGTCGTGCCCAGCGGATCATATTTTTGCCTTTTGAAATCCCAGACACCCGCCCCCGCATCGGTCCCCAACCAGAGCCGGTTCTGTTTATCCATGCACACAGCCCGCGCGAATGAACTGGGCAACCCGTTGTTGGTGCCATAGGAATTCCAGACAAAACCGTCAAACCCGCGCAACCCGTCATCGGCCGCCAACCAGACATCGCCATCCGCCGCAAAGGCGATATCGAACACCCGATGTTGCGCTAGTCCGGCTTCCTTCGCATAAGAGGTGATCTGCCACGGCTGGTCATAAGTAGCCCCGTCAAAAGAAGGCGGAGCAACCCGGACTTCATCCGCCAGCCCAAGCTGAACAAGGCCGACCAAAAGGATCAAACCCAGTGAAGCTGCCGGCCGTTTCAATCGCCCTGCAAGTGCCCAGCCGGCTGAGGAAAATAATGAAACAACAATCGATTGTAGCACGGTTATTCGAAAACCTAACAAAACCCGGCGACCACCGCAAGCCGGAGAATCCCGCCGTTTTCACTGTTCATTCCCGGCATTTCTTTCTAGCTTGTTTCCTCCTTTATATGGCTTTTCTCGACGACATCGAACCGCTCAAACATACCGCACTCCAGGAACTCAACGCCGCGTCCAATCTCGCCGCGCTCGAACAAACCAAAGGCGCGTGGATCGGCCCAAATGGGAAGTTCACCGCGCTCATGAAACAGCTCGGCACACTTTCCAAGGAAGAAAAGCCCGCCGGCGGCAAACTCATCAACGCCGCCAAGGTGGAACTCGAAGCCGCGCTCGCCTCGCGCCGCGAACAACTAGAGGTAAAAGCCGCGGTGCCGCAAGAGCCGACGGATTTCACCTTACCCGGACGCCGGCGAGCGCTGGGCAAACTGCATCCGCTCACACAAGTCACCGATGACATCGTCCGGGCGTTCCGAAAAATCGGTTTCGCCGTCGCTGACGGCCCGGAAATCGAGGATGAATATCATTGCTTCGACGCGCTGAACACGCCCGCCGACCATCCCGCCCGCGACAGCCAGGATACTTTTTATCTCGCCACGAAGAACGGCGCTGACACAGCGCCGCTACAAACGACCGCGGTAGCAGCGGTCGACCGCCGACTGCTCCGAACGCACACGAGTTCGGTTCAGATTCGCGTGATGGAGAAGCAAGCGCCGCCGGTGCGCATCATCGTGCCGGGCCGCGTGTATCGCCGCGACAACGCCGACGCCACGCACAATCCCACATTTCATCAGATCGAGGGGCTTTACGTGGACAAGAGTGTCACCGTCGGCGACCTGAAGGGCACGGTGGAATTCGTCTTCCGCGAACTCATGGGCAGCGACGTGAAGATCCGTTTCCGGCCGCATTATTTCAGCTACACCGAGCCGAGCTACGAGATTGATTTCACCAACGCGCTGGTGAAGAAAATGGGCAAGGACTGGCTAGAGATCGCCGGCTGCGGCATGGTGCATCCGCAGGTGTTCGAGACCGTCGGCTACGATCCCGAAGTCTGGACCGGCTGGGCGTTCGGGTTCGGCATCGAACGCATTGCCATGCTCCGCTACGGCATCAACGACATCCGCCTCTTCTACGAAAACGACGTGCGGTTCTTGGAACAGTTTTAATCTGCCAACTTTGTATATCTCTGTCTTTTTTAGTTACAAACCAATTTTGAAAAATGAAAGTCACTCTCAACTGGCTCAAACAATATATTGATTTCAACTGGTCGCCCGAGGAATTGACCGAACGGCTCACCATGCTCGGCCTCGAAGTCGAAGGCGTGCAGAAGGTTTCCGGCGCTTTCGACGGCATCGTAGTGGCCCAGGTCATCACCCGCGACAAACATCCCAACGCCGACAAACTTTCCGTCTGTCGCGTGAACGACGGCAACGGCGAACGTCAGATCGTCTGCGGTGCGCAAAATTTCAAGGCGGGAGACAAAGTGCCGCTAATCCTGCCCGGCGCGTCTTTGCCGTTGAAACCCGGCGACAAAGATCCATTCACCATCAAGGTGGGAAAAATCCGCGGCGTGGAATCGCTCGGCATGATGTGTTCGCACGAGGAATTACTGCTGGATCCCGAGGCCATCGGGCTCAAGAAAGAGGACGGCCTGCTGATCCTGCGCGAGGACGCCAAGGTGGGCCAGCCGTTCGGCGAATATCTCGGCCGCAGCGGCAGCGATGTGGTCTACGACCTTGAAGTCACGCCGAACCGGCCGGACTTGAACAGCGTCATCGGCATCGCGCGCGAAATCGCGGCGGTTACCGGCAATCCGCTGCGGATTCCAACATTCAACATTCAACATTCAACATTCAACGTCCAAGATTGCGTCGCTGTGCGCCTCGAAGACGCGGAGCTTTGCCCGCGGTACACGGCACGCGTCATTAAGGGCGTGAAGGTTGGGCCAAGCCCGGACTGGCTCAAGAGCACTTTGGAAAAGGTGGGCATCCGGAGCATCAGCAACGTCGTGGACGTGACGAATTACGTCATGCTGGAAAGCGGCCAGCCGCTACACGCGTTCGATTATCATCTCATCGCCAAGGATGCGGAGGGCAAGCCGACCATCGTGGTGCGCCGCGCCGCCGCCGGCGAAAAATTCAAGACACTCGACAATCAGGAACGGACGCTGACGAATGAAATGCTGCTCATCGCCGACGAGCGAAAAGGCATTGCGCTCGCGGGCGTGATGGGCGGTGCAAACACGGAGATCAAGGATTCAACCGTTGATGTGTTGATTGAAAGCGCGTATTTCGCACCCGTGAACATCCGGCGCACGAGCAAACTGCTCGGCTTGCGCAGCGAGTCGAGCTATCGCTTTGAGCGCGGCGCCGACGCGGGCATCTGCGACTGGGGGAGCCGACGCGCGGCACAGTTGATTTTGGAGACTGCCGGCGGCCAGTTGGCCGAAGGTGTCGTGGACGTCCATCCAAAACCCGCCGAGCGGAAACAGCTTTCGCTGCATTTTGCGAAGTCGAAAGACTTGCTCGGCATCGGCATCTCGCACGCGGAACAAGTTTCGTATCTTACCCATCTCGGCCTCGAAGTCGTATCGCAACAACCTGGCGATTGCACCTTTCGCATTCCGTCCTGGCGCGTGGACCTCAAGCGCGAAGTGGATTTGATCGAGGAAGTCGGACGGCTTTTCGGCATCGACAAAATCCCCAGTACACCGCCGCGTGGCGCGCTCGGCACGAATGCCTTTGACACGGTTTACGACCAGATAGGCGAAGCCCGCCGGATACTCGCCGGCCTCGGCTTAAACGAGGCCCAAGGCCAGACACTTATCTCCAGCGCGGAACCCGGAATGCGGAATATGGAATCCGTCATGCTGGCCAATCCGCTGAGCTCGGACATGGATGTATTGCGGCCGAGCCTGCTGCCGGGCTTGATTCATTCGCTGCGGCACAATGTCAGCCGGAAAAATCACAACGTGGCGCTGTTCGAGATTGGCCGCGTATTCACAAACGTTAACGGGCAGACGAAAGAGCAACGCAACATCGCCATCGCCCTGACCGGCCAGCGCGCCCTGCCCTTCTGGAGTGGCGGCGAACGCGACGCGAAATTTGACGCCTACGATTTAAAAGGCCTGGTCGAGGAATTCATCGAACAATTCGGTCTGCGTGGAGTCCTGTTCGGCAAGCGCGAGGAAAGCACAGCGCTGTACCTAGATTCAGCCGCTGCGACCCTCGGCGGGAAACTGCCGCTAGGCGAAATCGGCCAGTTACAACCGACGCTCGCGAAGAAATACGATCTGCGCGACGCGGTGTTCCTGGCGGAATTCAACTTAGATTTGCTGCTCGCAAAACGCAATCCGGCCAAATCGTTCAAAGCGCTGCCGCAGTTCCCCTCCAGCCGCCGCGACGTAGCGATGCTGGTGCCGGAAGCGACGACGCATGAAACCGTGTTGCAAACGGTCAAGCAGGCCAAGGCAGCCAATCTGGAGAGCGTGGATCTATTCGACGTGTTCCGGGGTAAAAGCGTGCCGGACGGGCTGAAGAGCCTGGCGTATGCGTTCACCTACCGCGCCGCCGACAAGACGCTGACGGATGCGGACGTCAATGCGGCTCATGAAAAGGTGCTGGGCGCGCTCAAGATGCAATTGAAGGCTGAACTGCGCGCGTAAGAATCAATCAATCACCTACACCCAGCGGCGGCATCGGACAGTCCAGAGTGTCAGCGAAGGCGCGGAGCAGTTCCGCCTCGGCCTCCAGAATCACGCCGTCCGCCCCAACAACGTGGGCGCAGGCTTCCAGCAGATTCTTCTTGATGATCGGCACGGACAGTGACACCCGGCTCAGCGCGGCGTCCAAAGCCTCCACACGGCAATTTTCGCGGGACAGCAATTCCAGCGGCACATGGTCGGGCGCACGCAGATAGGGCGCGCCGGCGGCGAAGGCCTTCTGAATTTCGCCCGCGTCGTTGCTGCCAACGTTGGCCAGCGCGGACAGCACCACCGCGCAGTCCGGCACCAGCGGCTTGAGCGTGTAAAATTGCACGGCCGCCGGAGGCGCATCACCGAATTTTGAAGCCAGGTGGCGAAGGACAATTTTTTGCAGAACGAATTCAAACAACTCCACCTGGCCGTCGCTGGCGACGAGCCATTGCAAGGTATTGGAAAACTGCTGGAATTGTTCCGCCGTCAGGTTGCGCAGCGCGCCAAGCGCCAGGTTGACGAGCGGCAGCCGGGCGCGTTTCGCCACGGCGGACACGGCGGGGAACAGCGCGGCAGTCTGTTCGGATACAGAACCGGAGGTACGGCGGCCGATTTCCGCAAGCTGCTGCGAGCGCAGGGTTTCATCGGTCGCCAGCAACAGGGCATAAATCAAGGCGGTGGCGGCGAGCGGATCGCGCGCGGCGGCCTTAAGATTTTCGGGGAGGGCGTCGCGCAACGCCTCGGCGTATTTCAGATGCAGCGGCGTGGGCTTGCCAAGGTTGGGCAGCACGGAACTGGTCCGGATCATCGGTGCGCTGGCGGTGCCACCGGCCAGTACTGTCCCGCCCAGAATACCGCCCAATATTTCCGGCAGAGGCGGACGCGGATGTTTCAATTCGGACAAGGCGGCGCGTTTGACGGTTTCAATTTGCTCGTCTTTGATGGGCGGAAAGGTTCCGTCCCACGCGGGGTCAATGGCGCGGATCCGGTCGGGAATGGGCGGGTGCGTGGCCATCGCGCCGAAGAGCGATGCACCCAGGCCGTTGCCAAAAAACATGTGGCACAGGTCCGGCGCATGCTCGGATTCAAGCCGGGAGCCAAAGCCGTAACAGCCGATTTTCTGGAGCGCACCGGAAAGCCCGGAGGGATTGCGCGTGAACTGGACCGAGGAGGCGTCGGCGAGAAATTCGCGCTGGCGGCTGACCGCGGCCTGAATCAGCCGGCCGAAGAAGACGCCGATAGCGCCAAGGGCGATCAGCGCCAGGCCGAGCAGCGGCAGCGGATTCTTGTCGCGGCTGTTACTGCTGCGGGCATAAAGCAATACCCGGCCAATGGTGGCAAGGCAAAGCAGACCGAAAATGATGCCGATGAGCCGAAGGTTCAGCCGCATGTCGCCATTCAGGATATGGCTGAACTCGTGCCCGATGACGCCCTGCAATTCGTCGCGCGACAACATTTCGATGCAGCCACGCGTCACGCCGATGGCGGCGTCGCCGGTGGTATGCCCGGCGGCGAAGGCGTTGATACCGCGCTCGTCATTGAGCACATAGACCTGCGGCATGGGGACGCCGGCAGCAATGGACATTTCCTCAACGACATTGAGCAGCTTGCGCTCGTTGAGGTCGGTGGTGGTTTGACGGACGAGGCGCCCGCCCATCAAGGTCGCCACGGCGCTGCCACCAGCGGCCAGTTCGTTGGTCTTGTAGGCGCTGCCAAGGAAAATCACCGCGAGCACGCCGAAGACCGCGCCGACAAATACCGTGGGGTTCCACAAGGCGAACTGGACAGGCGCGTCGTTGTAGTGGTGTTGCCGGGCCTGCACGCCGGTAAAAACGACCAGGGAAACGAAATAAATCGCCACGATGAGCAGCACGACGGCGACGATGAAATAAAGCACCAGCCACTTGGTTTTGCGGCGGGCCTGCTCTTGTCGGGCAAAAAAATCCATGGTTTAAAAATCACACACCCGGTTTAAAAAGAAATCTCGATCAGACTTTGAACACCGGCACATCGAATGAAGCGGTGTAACTCACGCCAGCCACCGGCGCGTCCGCGGTCAATCGCCAGATGATTTGGTTACCGCCTTTTTGAATGTCCGCCGCGCGCGCCTTTGCCGGAATGAGAAATTCAACGGGAATTGCCCCGCGCGCATCAAGCTGCACGGTTTTTTCTTCCTGCCAAAGTTCGGTTTCCTGCATGGAGGCGCTGCGATTATTGCCTTGCACGGACACGCCACCTTTGCGGGTCTTGCGTTGGATGCAACTTAATTCCAGATTAAATTCCACGTCGGCCCGAATCGGCTTTTGAAATTCAATGGCTCCCGCGAGCGTGCCGCCGACCGAGCCGGGCAAGCTCGACATCACAAATACCGACCGGCCAAATTTCCGCCAGCGCGCCGTCGTCTTTCTTGCCCAGAGAATCAAAAAGATTCCTAAGCATTGGAATACCAATCCCAACAATGCCCGATAGTTTCCTTTCGTAATGGCATCGTTTAACACCAAAACCGAAACCGGCAGGCTCACCGCATTCCAACACACCGCAAACATCCACAGCAAAATCATGTTGCTGTATGTCGAATCTGCCACGCGACCAGCCGCCCAGTCTGGACGCCAAAGCCACGGCTCATTCGGATGTTCGGCGCGTCCTTTGGCCGACTGGACAGCGACTTTCCATTTAATAACCACTGCGGTTAAAATCCCGAACCCAATACAACCACATAAGACAACTGCAATCGTTTCACCAATGGCGTCATGCCAGTTGCCAACGCGCAAATAATGCGTCACCTGAATGAGTGCGCCAATGCTGATGGCCACCCATGGCAACGCAAACAATGTCAAAATTACCAACCCGAACCTCGTCGGTGATTTCATATTGCCAGAATTGCCAATTTAAGTTGGAAGCTTATTACGAGAAAGACACCTTCGGTGCTTCCTTCTGCTCCGGCTGGTCCACGACGAAGAGTTCCGCCGGGCCGAAGTTAAACGTGTTGGCAATGAGGTTACTCGGAAACACCTCACGGTCGGTGTTGTAGGTCATCACCGAGTCGTTGTAAGCCTGGCGCGCAAAGGAGATTTTGTTTTCCGTCGAGGTCAGTTCCTCGGTGAG
>CAIQEI010000060.1 GCA_903870815.1 uncultured Verrucomicrobia subdivision 3 bacterium | reverse complement strand
TTCGCCGGTGAACACGTCCTCGAAATACAGCGGCTGGTGGATGCATTCGATGATGGCGGCGTCGCGATTCAGTCCGGCGATGCGCTCGCGGAGTTCGGTCGTTTTGCCGTCGCTCTTGGTGATGAAAATGGTGTGGGCGCGGGCGAGGTGCGAGGGCGGCTCGCGCAAGGTGCCGCGCGGCAGCAGATGCTCGTTGCCGAACGGCTGCTGGCGGTCGATCAACACCACGTCGTGCCGGCGGCCGCGCAAATCCCAATACTGAAACCCGTCGTCAAGCAGGAGGGTGTCGCAGCCGAATTTTTCAATCGCATACCGGCCGCTCTTCACGCGGTCCTTGTCCACGAGCACGACGACATCCTTCAAATTCGACGCGAGCATGTAAGGCTCGTCGCCGGCCATCTCGGAATCGAGCAGCAGGGATTTGCCGTCGGAGACGACGCGCGGCGGCGTCTGGTCTTCGCGGAGCAGGAGTTTATTCAGGATTCTTTTGTGCAGCGGCGCGGGCCGGGAACGGTAGCCGCGCGAAAGGATGGCGACGTTGCGGCCGGCGTCGCGGAGTTCCCGGGCGAATTTTTCCACGACGGGCGTCTTGCCGGTGCCGCCGACGGTGAGATTGCCGATGGCGATGACTTGGACGCCCAGCGTCTTGTCGCGAAGAATTCGGAAATTGTAAAGCCAGCGGCGGACCTTGACGGCTACGTGGAACAGCTTTGAGCCGCTGAAGAGCAGGGCGCGCGTGAGGTTGGCCTTCCAATCGCGGCGTTCCTCGAAGATGACTTCGAGGACGAAGGTTTCCAAGGCTTCAGCCCAGGCACGGAAAGTTTCACGCATTGCGGTTCAATGTGCCAAGTCCGGCGGGAGTTTTGAATTTAAAATTTTGATTTTTTAGATGAAGACCGCTGCTCGCGCAGCAACTAAAAATTAAAAACTTAAAATCCAAGACGGTTCAAAAGCCCAGCTTGGCGACTTCCTGCTGTAACGCGAGCTGGAAATCCGCCACGTCGGCCGCGGACGGTTTGTAGCCGGGCAGTTTCGGGACGACGCCGAGGCGGCCGGTCTGGTCCAGATACCAATCGGCAGTCTGACCGTCACTGAACGCGACCTTGCCGCTGACGATGGAACCCGGCTTGGTGATTTGATCCACGCTCACGGCCACTTTGCCGGCGGCGGGCGAGGCGCCCGGCGAGGGCGGAATCGGTTTGGCTTCCACTGGCGAAGCGGCGGCCGGCGGCTCGACAATTTTCGGCGGCTCCGGATCCTTCGGTGTGAGTTTCAAATCATCCACGAGCAAGCGCGCCTCCATGTAAGTCAGCTTGACGCCGAATTCCGCCGCGAGGCGGTTCTGGATTTCCGAAAGTTTTGCGCCATCGGCAATCCACTTGGCGACGGTGAGTCTCTGGGCTTCGTCCAATTTCATGCCGGCAGTTTAATTGAAATCCGCCCGGAATCCAGCCTCAAGCTCTGGCCGCGCAATTCATGCGCAGAGCGACTGCCGCGCGCAGAGTTTGCACGGCGGGCAATGGTGATTCATTGGGAAAACTTCATTTTTCCCGCTGGC
>CAIQEI010000059.1 GCA_903870815.1 uncultured Verrucomicrobia subdivision 3 bacterium | reverse complement strand
CTATTTGTGTGGCAAGATTTATTGGTACCGCTTCTGCGATCCTGACAGCAGGTCGCGCTTGACCCGATCTTCCTGAAATTGTAGACATCGCCGGACTCAGACCGCAACCAGATCAAATTCAACCATGAACGAATCCACTTCAACCCAAATCAAAGATACAACTGCCAACCCCGCGCCGCTCGGATTGCTTGGCTTTGGCATGACGACCGTGCTGCTCAATCTGCACAACGCCGGTTTTTACGAGCTTAACGGCATGATCCTGGCCATGGGCATCTGCTACGGCGGCATCGCCCAAGTCATCGCGGGCATCATGGAATGGAAGAAGGGCAACACTTTTGCCACCACGGCCTTTATTTCCTATGGTTTCTTCTGGCTGTCGCTGGTGGCCTTGATCGTGCTGCCCAAATTGAACCTGGCTGCGGCCGCGGATGAAAAGGCCATGTCCGCCTATCTTTCCCTGTGGGGGTTGTTCACGGCGGTCATGTTCCTCGGCACGTTCCGGCTGAACCGCGCCCTGCAAGTCGTCTTCGGCTCGCTGACGCTGCTGTTTTTTCTACTCGCCATCGGGGATTATACCGGGGCGGGCGCGGATTTTAAGCATTTGACCGGCTATGAAGGTCTGGTTTGCGGCTTGGCGGCAATCTACACCGGCCTGGCGCAGGTGTTGAACGAACTCTACGGCAAGACCGTCCTGCCGCTGGGCATGGTAAAAAAAACGCCCGCGGCAGCGATTTGAAATGAGCAGCGAATATTAATCATGTCCATCCCGTTTACTTGCGCCCAGCCTCTTGGAAGCGTCCCAAGTTTCACCAGGTTTCAAGAGTTGGCCCTGAAGCATGGAGTCCAGCTGACTTGCCAGGAAAGTGCCGGACAATTCTCGCATCCCAAGGCAACGGGGAACTATCGGTTTGAGAAGAATGGCGATATTCGCGGTGATTTTTCCGGACATCACCTGTTCGCCAAAATCACGGGGAAATTCGTATTATCAACCGGACAAGCCGAGGTTACGGTCACCACGGCAAATATGGCTGCCAGAATGGCTGAGGGGATGTTGCGAAATGGTCTGATGAATGGACTGAAAGCCTTTTGCGATGAATTTTCGCCATTGAGATCGCCTGGCGAGCGGTGATTTGTTGGGCAAGGTTTTGGCATTCCTTTACTACGCCGGCTCCCCCCGGTGCTGAATTCACCTCAACCCCATGAAAAAGCCTTGCCATATGGTAGTAATTGCCGTTCCACTCAATGGATCAGCCGCACGCAGTAGATTCCGGGCGAATTGCCTGAAGTGGCGGATAAAATCGATTATACCGAACATTGTTTGCAAATTTTACGGTTGGCAACCGAAAGCGAGAGTTTTGTTTTCAAACCAGCAGACTTGTTATAGTTTCGCGTAGTAAAACGACATGAAAAAAATCCGGATTGATTTCTGCGACATGGGGCATAATTCCAGCAAGGAACAGATGTATCTCTTCAAAGTCCTAGCAGAGCGGTTTCAGCTGGAACTTTGCGACCAACCGGATTTTCTCATTTATTCCTGTGGCGGCCATGTGCATCACCTGCATTCCGGGGTTAAGATTTTTTTTTCCGTCGAATCCGACCGGCCGAATTTCAATGAGTGCGATTACTCGATTGCCTCGGTCAAGCTGGACGATTTTCGTCATTTGCAGCTGCCTTGTTACGTGAGTCTAGGCACTTGCGCCATGACTGCAGATCCTTTGGAAATTATCAAGAAAGAGGATGATCACCGGCAGGTTTTGGCGTCCAAGACCAAGTTTTGCAGCTTCCTAATCAGCGGATACAACCCAAGCAAAAATGGGAATCGCGTGGATTTTTTCCGCAAATTGTCCCGCTACAAGCAGGTGGACAGCGGCGGGCGGAAGTTCAATAACATTGGCGGACCGGTTCCCGGAGGTTCACGCGGAAAGATCGAGTTTATTCGACGATACAAGTTTAACCTTGCCTTTGAGAACCGTTCATTGCCGGGATATACAACGGAGAAAATATTTGAGCCAATGGTGGCGCGCAGTCTGCCCATCTATTGGGG
>CAIQEI010000058.1 GCA_903870815.1 uncultured Verrucomicrobia subdivision 3 bacterium | reverse complement strand
CACCGTCGCTGTCGTGGTGTTGTAATCTGCCGTGTCCGTCGGCGTGAACGTCACACTGACATTCGTGGTACCTGCATTCGGCGCGATGCTCGGGGTTGTGAAGGCGAACGAGCCGGTCACTGTTCCACCCGCCACATTCGTCACCGCGCCCGTTCCCAAAGTCGAACTCGCCAACGTCTGACCGTAGGTGATCGTCGTCGTAGTCGGTACCGTCGCCACCAGCGGAGTCTGCTTGCCCACAGTCACTGTCACCGTTGCTGTCGTGGTGTTGTAATCTGCCGTATCCGTCGGGGTGAACGTCACACTCACATTCGTACTGCCAGCGTTCGGCGCAATCGTCGGCGTCGTGAAGGCGAAGGTACCCGTCACCGTGCCACCCGCCGCGTTCGTAACCGCGCCCGTTCCCAAAGTCGAGCTTGCCAACGTCTGGCCATATGTAATCGTCGTCGTCGTTGGCACCGTTGCCACCAAGGGCGTCTGCTTGTTGACGGTAACGGTCACCGTGTTAGTCACGTTGTTGTAATTGCTCGAAACCGACGGCGTAAAGATCACCCCCACATTCGTTGTCCCGGCGTTCGGCGCAATAGCACTGTTCACAAAAGCGAACGCGCCCGTTACTGCCGTGCCCGCCGCATTGGTCAAGGCCCCGGTCGGTGTCGAACTCGCCAGCGTTTGTCCATAGGTGATCGCGCTCGCCGAGAATGCCGTCGCCACCAGCGGCGTCTGCTTGTTGACCGTCACCGTTACCGTCGCAGCGGCCGTATTGTAATCCGCCGTGTCCGTCGGGGTGAATGTCACGCTGACGTTCGTACTGCCTGCGTTGGGGGCAATGCTCGGCGTCGTGAAGGCGAAGGTGCCAGCCACCGTCCCGCCTGCCGCGTTCGTAACCGCGCCCGTTCCCAAAGTCGAGCTTGCCAGAGTCTGGCCATACGTGATCGTCGTCGTAGTCGGCACGGTTGCCACCAAAGGTATCTGCTTGTTGACGGGGACGGTCACCGTGTTGGTCACGTTGTTGTAATTGCTCGAAACCGACGGCGTAAAGATCACCCCCACATTCGTTGTCCCGGCGTTCGGCGCAATAGCACTGTTCACAAAAGCGAACGCGCCCGTCACTGCCGTGCCCGCCGCATTGGTCAAGGCCCCGGTCGGTGTCGAACTCGCCAGCGTTTGTCCAAAGGTGATCGCGCTCGCCGAGAATGCCGTCGCCACCAGCGGTGTTTGCTTGTTCACCGTCACCGTCACCGTTGCGGTGGCTGTGTTATAATCCGCTGTGTCCGTCGGGGTGAACGTCACACTCACATTCGTGCTACCCGCGTTCGGCGCAATCGTCGGCGTCGTGTAGGTAAACGTGCCCGTCACTGTTCCACCCGCCGCATTGGTCACCGCACCAGTGCCCAAAGTCGAGCTTGCCAGAGTCTGGCCATACGTGATCGTCGTCGTCGTTGGCACCGTTGCCACCAGCGGCGTCTGTTTACCCACCGTCACCGTCACCGTCGCGGTGGCCGTGTTATAATTCGCCGTATCGGTCGGCGTGAACGTCACGCTGACATTCGTGGTGCCTGCGTTCGGCGCAATCGTCGGGGTTGTAAAAGCGAAGGAGCCGGCCACCGACGCGCTGTTGTTTGCATTGGTCGCCGCCCCGCCGTTCAGCGTCGAGCTAGCCAAAGTCTGTCCGTAAGCGATGGCGGTGGCTGTCGGTGCCGTCAAGGTCGGCGTGGCTTTGTTCACCGTTAGGGTCGTACCGGTATTATTCGCAGCAGCATTGAAGTTGGCGTCCCCGGCGTAGGCATAAGTGATGGTATAAGCCGTGCCGGAAGCCGGAATCGATGCGGTGGGGAAACTCACCGAAAACCCACCCGCGCCGCCGGCGACCGTGGCGTTGGTTGTGATGGAATTGATTGTGACACTGACCGTCTCGCCATTGGTCGGATAAACCGGGCCGGTAGCGCTGACAGTGCCGCTCAAGGTCACGCTGGCCGTACCATAGCTGATGCTCTGGCTACCGGTCACACCAGAAATCGTTGGCGTGGCCTGGTTCACCGTCAATGTCCCGGGGTTGTAAATGATGCTGTAATTACCCGGTTTAAAAGTGCCGCCCGTCGCGGCGCTGGGCGTGATAGTGTAACTGCCCACCGGGGCTGACACTGCCCCACCGCTGCCACTCACCGCCAACGTCACCGTCCCGATGGTTTCACTGTTCAGCAAGCCACTGCTGGAGAAGAGCGAGCTTCCGCTCCCAAACGCCAGCGTCTGGCCGTAGGTTTTGGTTTGGCCGCTGGCCGTGACCGACAGTGACGCCGGGTTTACGACCTGGCCGCCGGACAGCGTGCCCGAGCCGGGGGCGAAGTTGCTATCGCCACTGTAGACCGCCGCCACCGTGTAAGTGTTTACCGCCAAGGTTGTCGGCAAAGCGCCGCTGGTGGCGCTGCCGCCGGACAAAGTAACCGCCGTGCCAAAATTCACGCCGTTGGTCTGGAACTGCATGGTTCCGGTCGGTGTGCCGCCGACGCCGCTGATAGTGGCAGTGAAAGTGACACCGGACTGGCCATAAGTTAAGGGATTCAAAGAAGAAGCGACTACGGTGGCCGTTGCCCGGCCGATTACGTTTAGTTTTCCGGGTCCCTTGAACACGAGGGTATTGGTGTGCGCCACGGAATTGGTGCCCCAAGTGCCGCCGGCCTGGAAGGTGGTGCCCCCATCAAACGACAGGCCGCCAATGATGTTGGTTCCGGTGAAGCTGTTGGTGACCACCACCAAGGTATTGGTATAGAGCAGCAGGTTGGCGGTGGAAGCGATGCTGTTGGTGGCTTCCAAGGTAAGCGTGGTCAAATTGGCGGTGGTATTGTTGACCGCCACATCACCACTGCCCAGGGTGCCGGTGCTTTTTACGTCAATGTTGCCCTGATTTATCGTTGTGCCACCGGTGTAGGTGTTGGTGCCGCTCAAAACCAAGGTGCCATAAAGTGTTTTGGTGAGGCCAAAGCTTCCGCTGATGACCCCACTCAACGTCACTGCGGCCACGTTGGTATTGTAGCCGCCAATCTGAAAGGTCAATGGGCCAGTCAGGGTCGGATAAGTTCCCGTGACGGAAATGGGAGTGGTCAACTGGTCATCTTCGTTAAAGATCATCGTGCCCGACGATGGGAAAGTGGTGGTGGCGGTGCTTAAGGTCAAAGTTCCCACGCGATTGGCCACGGCGGCCCCCGAGGCGAACGTGATAGTGTTGGCAGGCGTAATCCCGCCAGTAACATTAAAATCAAGGATGGCACCGCTGCTGATATTAAGGATGGCAGAATTGGCTATGGCACCCGCAGTAAAGACAAACAACCGGCCGCTGTTCACCGTGAGAGTACCGATCGTGTTGTTGGCACCTGGATTCAGAATCAGATCGCTGCCACCGGTGGTCAGCCCGCCGCCGCCACTGATGGTGCCGGTCAGTGTCATCGTTGGGCCGATCATGGAAATCACACCGCCACCAGTATTGAGAGTGATGTTATTAGCCATGGTTTGCCCACCGGTGCCGGTGTTGAGCAGGGTGCCGCCGTTGGTAAAGGTAATCACTCCGCCGACGCCGAGCTGTTGAAAGCCGGTATTATTCACGTTGGTCACCGACACGGTACCACCGCTGATGATAGTGCCGCCGGTATAGGTATTGTTGCCGTTCAAGTCCAGCAGGTTGCCGGGGCCGCTCTCGGCCAGGATGCCGGCACCCTTGATGATGCCATTGGCCACGCCATCACCGACGGTCAAAGTGAAGCCGGTGTTGATGGTATTAGTACCGCCAGCATCCAGGACAAACCAGCCCAGCGCAACGGATACTGAGGCAGTGTTCGTCACCGAGTGCGGGCTTTGGATTCTTACTTCACCCGTGGTGGTGTTCGTGGGCGTGGTGGTGGCGTTGACCCAGGCTGATCCGTTGTAGTTGGACCAGGTGGTAGTGGCGTTCCAACTGCCCGAGGCCCGGCTGATGAAATCGCCGCTGGCCGGATTGATGGTCACACTGGCATTGCCGGTTTTCGAATTTGCATCCGTGGCGGTGATGGTGACGGTCTCAAAATAATTATCCAATGTACTGATGGTGAACACGCCATTGGTGAGGGTCGCCGGGTTGCCGGCGAACTGCACGTTGGCTGATCCGGAACTCATGGTCACCACAGTTGAACTATCGGTCGTCACTGTGTTGCCGTAGGTGTCCCGGGCGGTGACCGTTACATTGAATGCAGTCCCGCGCGTCGGCGCTGCCGCGCTCACCGCATAACCGGCAATCGCGGCGGGTGAAACATTGATGCTACTGGAGTTGGTTGAATGGCCGTTGGACGCAAAGGTCAGCGTCACTGCCGAGGCCGCATTCGTAACAAATAAACCGCTGAAGGCCGCCACGCCGCCGGTGGTGGTGGCCGTCTGCGCCGTCGCGGTTCCGTTCAAATTGCCCCCAGTGGTCTCCGTGGCCGTAACGGTCGTGCCGTTCGCCACGCTGTTCCCAAACTGATCGGTCACCGTCACCTGCGGCTGCGTCGCGAACGCCGTGCCCGCTGTGGCCGTGCCCGAGGGCTGCTGCGCCATTGTCAGTGTAAATGCGCCGGCCGGAACGACTGTCACCAACTGCGTGTCACCGGTCAACCCGCTGGCCGCGTTCGTGATCGTTGGGCTACCCGCCACCGTGTCTTTGTAAAGATAGTTGGCCGTGGTTTGGTTGGCCAGAATGTTCGTGCTGGTAATGACGGTCACCCCGTTGGTGCTGTAAAAGGTTGCGCCGGTCGAACTACTCGTCAGGTTCACCGTTACCACCGTCGCGTTAGTCTGCGGATTGCCGAAGGCATCCTGGCTCTGCACCGTGAGCATGCCCGAGACCACGCCCGCCGTCACCGTCACCACCGTATTCGTGATCGACAGCTTACTCGCCACTGCCGGGGTGATGGTCTCCACCTGCGTCGCCGAAGTGATGGCGCTGGGCGAAGTGCTCGCCGCCGTGATCGTCGGTGATCCGGCCTGCGTATCCGTGTAAGTGAAGGTTGTGGTGCTCGAACCAGTAGTAATCGTCAAAGGGCTCGCCGGGGTGAACGTCACCGTACCGGTCGAAGTGCTCGCGAGCGTCACCGTGCGATTCGCATCCGCCGTGTTCGGATTGCCAAAACTATCCTGCCGCTGCACCGTGATCGTGCCCGAGGCCACGCCCGCCGTGACCGTCACCGGTGAACTCGTGATCACCAGCTTGCTCGCCGCCGCCGGACTCACCACGATGGTCGTGGTGTTTGTCACGGGCGTCAAAGCACCATCCGTGTATTTCAGCTTGATGCTTTCGGCCAGGTTGTCAGCCAAACTCGCGAACGTCGCCACGCCCGCGCTGGCTGTGGCCGTACCCGTGCCCTGCAACGGGCCGGTGCCGCTGGCCAGCGCCGCTGTGACCGTGCTGCTGTCATTCGTCACCACGTTGTTGAAGGCGTCTTCCACGTAAACCGCCGGCTGGGTCACAAAAGCCACACCTGCCGTCGCACTCGCCGACGGCTCGGTCTTAACCGCCAGCTTACTCGCCACTGCCGGGGTGACGGTCTCCACCTGCGTCGCCGAAGTGATAGCGCTGGGCGAAGTGCTCGCCGCCGTGATCGTCGGTGATCCAGCCTGCGTATCCGTGTAAGTGAAGGTTGTGGTGCTCGAACCAGTAGTAATCGTCAAAGGGCTCGCCGGGGTGAACGTCACCGTACCGGTCGAAGTGCTCGCGAGCGTCACCGTGCGATTCGCATCCGCCGTGTTCGGATTCAGACCGGACATGAAATGGCTGCGCGCGGTGAACCATACAGTTTTGAATACCGAATGTTGGCGGCCGATGGCCGCACGGTCTGGATTCGGGAGAGTGGCATGGTGCTGGTCGAGAACGGTAAGCCCATGGCAATGCGCGGCATCTTTCTGGACATCACACAGCACAAACGGGATGCGGAGGAACTGGATAAACTTAATCGTCAGCTAATTGACGCTTCTCGAAACGCGGGCATGGCCGACGTGGCTACGGGCGTGCTGCACAATGTTGGTAATGTGCTGAATAGCGTGAGCGTTTCCGCCACGCTCGTCGGCGACCGACTGCGGCGCTCCAAGGTAGCCAACCTGCAACGCGCCTCCGACATGCTGAGAGACAAAAACGGACACCTCGCAGAATTCCTGACCACCGACCCGAAAGGCAAACTGCTACCGGAGTACTTCGGGGTGGTGGCCGAACAATTAACTGCCGAACAAAATGAATTGATCGTGGAAATCGGCTCGGTCGTCACGCATGTTGAACACATCAAAGAGATTGTGGCAATGCAACAAAATTACGCGAAGGTCTCCGGCGCCTATGAAAATCTTTCCACGGTGGATTTGGTGGAAGATGCCTTGCGTTTGAACCTCACCGCATTCGAACGGCATCGCATTATGCTGATCCGGGATTTTGCGGATGATTTACCGAAGGTCTGCGTGGACCGGCACAAGTTTTTGCAGATTTTCATCAATCTGCTCCGCAACGCAAAACACGCCGTGGAAGATGTAGAAGAGCACGAACGTCGCCTGACCATCCACGTGAGCCTGGCTTCAGCCAATCAGGTCAAGATGGTCGTCCGCGACAATGGCATCGGCATACCTCCGGAAAATCTGCACAAGATATTCAATCACGGTTTCACAACCAAAAAAGACGGCCACGGCTTCGGCCTGCACAGCGGTGCGAATGCCGCCAAGGAAATGGGCGGCAGCCTCACAGGCCATAGCGAGGGCCCGGGCACAGGGGCGGAATTTACGCTACTGCTGCCCACAGCCAGTGCCGACCGTCATCCGAAACCTACACAAACAAAAGGAACCCAAGGAATCGTATGAATGCGAACAGCCTGAAACCGAACCACCGCATCCTCCTCGTGGATGACAACATGGAGATCCACAAAGATTTCCGCAAGATTCTATGTCCGGATACCAACTCGGCGACGGTTGTCGGCAATCTGGAGGCGGCCTTGTTCGACGACGTCAAACCGGCGGTGCACGAAACCCGATTCGAATTAGACTCCGCCTACCAAGGACAGGAGGCTTTAGCAATGGTGCAAAAGGCGCTTCCCAGATTCTTAACCGAATCTTTGAGCCATTTTTTACCACCAAAGCTGCCGGCAAAGGTACTGGCCTGGGCTTGTCCACTGTCTTTGGCATTGTTCGGCAACACAATGGGTGGCTGGAGGTAGAGAGCGAGCTGGACCACGGAACCACTTTCAAATGCTATTTCCCGGCGTGTCACCATGTGGCTGAGAAAGTAGATAAGATGATTGATGTTTCCTTGCGTAATGGGCATGAGACGATTCTGGTAGCCGAAGACGAGGATGCCTTGCGCGAGATGGTGGTTGAGGTGCTCAAGATCCAGGGTTATCACGTTCTGGAAGCGGTCTCCGGAACTCATGCCCTCAAAGTCTGGAAACACGCTAACCGTACGGTGGATCTTTTGCTGACAGATATGGTGATGCCGGGAGGGGTCATGGGTAGTGAACTGGCAGATCGTCTTTTGGGTGAGCATCCACGGCTAAAAGTGATCTACACAAGCGGTTACAGTCCAGGTATGGCGGGCAAGGATACCACGCTGCTTGAAGGCCGGAATTTTCTACCTAAACCTTACTCCATCGGACAACTGGGAAGAGTTGTCAGGGAATGTCTTGATGCCTCGGCACAGGGTAATGAATTGGCTCTAGCTTGAAAAAAGTGCGGTCTCTTGCAAATTCGGGCTAACCTACATAGCTGGACGCATCATTCAGTCATTATAGACTGCATGAATTCGGTTTAGAACCCTTAGATTATATATGTGGCGATGTTCTGATGCTCCCAGGGCACAGCGGTCTTTTAGGTCAATTCGCTAATCTGCTTTCCGTCACCAATCTCGGACCGGATGGTCGGGATCGGGCGGTCGGGCCGGCGGCTTCATTTGCAAAAGCTGTTCTTCGCCTTTCTGCGCGTCCAATAGATGCTTCGCTTCCTCCTTCGTCATCTCGCCCGGCTTGACGGGCTGGGCGGCGGCATTTTGCTGGTCCGGTTTTTCGCCGGCTTTTTGGTCGGCGGCAGATTTTTGCTGCTCCGGCGGTTTTTGCCCGTCGTTTTTTTTCTGCTCCGCCGCTTTTTGTTTCTGTTCGTCCTGCTTTTGCTGGTCGGACTTTGGCTGCTCTGACGACTTTGATTGCTGCTGCTGGTTTTGCTGCGATTGATTCTGCTGGCTATCCGACTTTTGCTGCTGTGACTGGTTCTGTTGCTGTTGTTGCTGTTGCTGCTGCTGTTGTTGTTTCAACAACTGCTCCAGCTTTTTCAGCTGCTCGTCATCCGGATAAGTTTTCAGTCCCAGCTCCACGTGTTCCAAGGCCGCCGGAATGTTGTTGGAAATGTAGGATTGCGCACCGCGATTGAAAAAATCGGCGGCGGGCGCGAGTTGCGCGCTTATTTTCTGCGCGGCAAAAAAAAGCAGGCTAAGGCTGATGAGGAGTGATAATCGCATCAATGTCCTTTAATTTTTTAACGTAGTCCTGAAACTTTTTGGCGGCAATCGGGTTTTTGAAGCTTTCCATGATCTGGAGAGCGCGGTGGAACTGGTTGCGCCGGACCTCGTCATCGGCCGACTGCTTGAGCTGCAACATCACCGCGCGGAGTTCGGCAATATAGTCGAGCTGCCGTTTTACGAACGCGAAATTGAAGGCCGCGTCCAGGTCGTTCGTGTTCAGGCGCACCGCGTGCGCGTAGCTTTGCAGCGCGGTCTGCCACGTTTCCTCCATCGCGTTCAAGCCTTCGGCGTCCGGCGTGAATTTCAGTTCGCCCATCCGGTATTGCGTGTTGCCAAGATTGTAAAACGCCTGTTGCTGCAGTTTGATATCCGGCGACAGGGTCACCGATTGGAAATCATTCAGCGCCGCATCGTAATTGGTCGCGCGATACGCCGCCGCCCCCGCATTGAACACCAGCCGCAGGTCATTGGTCTGCACCTCCGCCAGGCGCGTATATTCCGCGAAGGCGTTCGTGTAGTTGCGCGCCTGGTAATCCCGCAGCGCACTGGCGGGCGATGCGCAGGCGGATGCACACGCGGCCAGCAAGAACAATCCCACCAGGGCAACGCCGGCGGGCTTGGCATCGGACTTCACGCCACGCCGGGACGGGGCCCGGCGTTCCGGCAGGAACATTTCCGCGAGCAGCAACAAGATCGCCGGCGCCAGCGCCCAGCGGAACTGCTCGTGATAACGCCGAACCAGTTTTTCCCCAACCTCCGATTTCGGCAGCGGCGCCAGGCCGCGCTCGTAAAGTGTGTCCATGGTGTTGGCGCCGCGCAGGGGCAGATAAAATCCGCCCGCCGCCGCGGCGATTTGCTGGAGCAACGTCTCGTTCAGCTTTGATTTTACGACCTCCCTTTTTTCGTCACGGATGTAATCCGTATTGCCATCCGGGCCAGCGACCGTCACCAAGGTTCCCTCCGGCGAGCCGATGCCGATGGTGAAGATTTTTATCCCATCCTTGGCCGCATTTTGCGCCGCCTCCAGCGCACCCGCCTCGTTGTCATTGTCCTCGCCGTCGGTGAACAGCACGATCACCTTGTGCCGCGTCTTCTCCTTGAACGCCGTCCGGGCCGTGTTGATCGCCGCCGCCAGGGCGGTGCCGCCCTGGGGAATGGAGTTCACGTCCAGCGTCTGGACGCTTTGCTGAAAGGCCGAGTTGTCAACGGTGAGCGGACATTCCAGAAACGCGTTGCCGGCAAACGCCACGAGGCCCAAGCGGTCTTCGCCGGCGCGCTGGAGCAATTCAAGCGTGGCGAGCTTGGCGCGCTCCAGCCGGTTGGGAGCGATGTCTGCCGCCAGCATGGACTTTGAGGTGTCCACGGCGACCACGATGTCCAACCCGCGCTGCTCGACTTCTTCCAGATCAAATCCACGCTGCGGCCGGGCGATGGTGATGATCAAAAGCGCCACGGCCAAAATGACCAGGGCAAAGCGGATTTTCTGCCGCACCGGCGAAACGCCCACGGTCAAACCGGCCAGCAACCGCGCCTGAATGAATTGCGCCAGAAGCCTTTGCCGCACGCGCATGGCCCACCAAAAGAACAGCACCAGCACCGGCGGAACCACCAGCAACAGCCACAATAAATTTGAATGCTCGAACCTCATTTTGAAATTGCCGATTGCCGATTGCCGATTGCCGATTGGGTTTGTAAATTCGCGCCATGAATCCGACCGAACTCAAGGCCCGCACCAAAACATTTGCATTGAGAATCATCAAGCTCACACGCGCCATTCCAAAATCCGACGAGGCTGGCCGGGCTATCACCAAACAAATTGTCCGCAGCGGCACCTCGGTGGCGGCAAACTACCGCGCCAGTTGCCGCGCCCGCAGCCCGGCCGAATTTATCGCCAAAATTGGAACCGTCGAAGAAGAGGCTGACGAAACCGCCTTGTGGCTCGAACTGCTCGTCGAATCGGGCATGATGCCGGCAAAGAAATTGTCCGCGCTGCTTGAGGAAGCCAACGCGCTGACAGCCATTATGGCGGCCTCGCGCAAAACCGCGTCCGGCAAATAATTTATTAACCGGCAACCGGCAATCGGCAATCGACAATGTTTTCATGGCAGCCTCCGGAATGCGGTCTGGCCCAGCACGAGCTCGATCAGCAGCAAGGCCAGACCGGCCGTGACCAGCCACGGGAACAGCTCCCGGTACTCGGTGTATTTGTTGATCGTTGCCTCGGTTTTTTCCAGCTTATCAATCTCCGCATAAATCTTTTGAAATTTTTCCGCGTTGTCGGCGCGGTAGTATTTCCCGCCCGTCTGGTCGGCGATTTTCTTTAGGGTGGTTTCATCCACGTCCACCGCCACATCGCGATAAACCTTTTCGCCGGTGTAGGGATTTTTGCCCACGGGCATCGGGGCCGTGCCCTGCTCGCCGATGCCGACCGTGTAAATTTTCACGCCGAGCGCCGCCGCCGCTTTCGCCGCCAACAGCGGATCCACCTTGCCGGAATTGTTTTGTCCGTCCGTGGCGAGGATGATGATCTTGCTCCTGGATTTCAAATCGCGCAGGCGGTTCACCGCGGTGGTCAGCGCATCGCCGATGGCGGTCGCGTCGGAATTGATCGTGCCGATCTCAAGCCGCGCGAGATTTTCCTGCAAATAATCGTGGTCGAGCGACAGCGGCGTGCCGATAAACGCCTGGACCGCAAACACGACGAGGCCGATGCGGTCATTCGGACGCTTATCAATGAACTCCTTCAGCACGGACTTGGCCATGGTCACACGATTGACGCGCTCGCCGTCCACGACAAAATCCTCGGAGATCATGCTGCCCGATAAATCCAGCGCGCACACGATGTCAATTCCGCTGGCCTTTACCTCCGTGGTGCTTTTGCTCAGGCGCGGCTGCGCGAGCGCCACGATGAAAATGCCGAGGATAATCCAGCGCAGCGACGGCAGAAAACCGCCCGGCCGCGAGCGGCTGATGTTCTGCAACCCGCGCACCAGTTGCACCGAGGAATAGACAAACGCCGGCGGCACGCCGCGCCTGCCCTTCAGCCACGCCAGCAGCGGGAGCAGCAACAACAACAGCAGTAGATAGGGATGGGCGAAGGTCATTGCGATGCTGGAGGATGGAGGATTGAGGATGGAGCCGGCGCTTCCGCCGGTTCGGTTTCTTCGATCAGCCGCACTGCCGAGCCGTGCAGTTCGCGCAGTTCGGTTTCGCCCGGCTCGTATTTGGCAAACTTCACGAGGTCGCAGCTCGCCAGAAAGTCGCCCAGACTTTCTTTTTGTTCGGGCAACAGCAATTTGGTTCCGCCCAGCTCGCGCAAAAACTCCTCCGTGGTCCGCTCCGGCGCGTGGAAATCAAAACGCTCCTCGAGATAAGTCCGGGCGGTATCGGACACCGCGATGACAAACGGCTTTGGCTGCGTGATGAGCGCGAGCGCCTGCGCCAATTTTTGCCGGGCGCGGACGTGCGCCGGAACCGGCGGCGGCAGCACGACGTTCAACTTGCGATTTTTCCGCCAGCGCCAAAGCAGGAACACGGCAACGGCAACGGCCAGCAACAGCAGTCCCCACCAAAGCCACGCCCAGCCGTTCGGGATTTCCAGCGGCGGCTTGAGGTCGCGGATGTCGGTGGCAGCAGGCAAAGTTGTCTGGTTCGTGGCCATGAGTCAGCGGTAACGATTCCCTTCACCCCAGCCCTCTCCCCGGGGAAGAGAGGCAGGGCGAGGGCGAGCGGGAAACAATTTTTTTGGATGAGCCTCCTCACGTCGGCTGCAACGAAATTGAATTTTCATCCGCGCAGCCTCCGTTTCTCGCGCGTCTCAAAAAACCGGCCAAGGGCCGCGCCGTAGGCCTGGTCCGTCCGCAACTGGATCGAATCGATACCAGCCCGGCGAAACAACCGCGCCAGATGCTCCTGCGATTTCGCCTGCCGCTCGGCAAACGCCAGGCGCTTGCGGGCGTCGCCGGTGTTTACCTCGACGATCTCGCCCGTCTCGGCGTCCTGAAAGACCAGCCGGCCCAGCTCCGGCAATTCCAGTTCGCGCGGGTCGGTGACCTGCACCGCGACCAGATCGTGCTTGCGGTTCACCTGCCGCAGCATCGTGAACGACGCCTGCGCCAGCGATTCCAGCAGCAGCATGTTGGAGCGCGCCCGCATTTCGCCCCGTTTCCGCGGCACGGCCGCGGAACCAAGAAAATCCGAAACGACCACGGCGATGGCCTTGTGCGACTGCACGCGCAGCAGAAATTCCAAAGCCTTGTTCAAATCCGTCCCGCGCCGCTTCGGCTCATAGAACAAAACCTCGCGGAT
Organism: uncultured Verrucomicrobia subdivision 3 bacterium; assembly: GCA_903870815.1. Taxonomy (GTDB): domain Bacteria; phylum Verrucomicrobiota; class Verrucomicrobiia; order Limisphaerales; family UBA11358; genus UBA11358. Next base: position 7,383 of record CAIQEI010000058.1, on the reverse strand, counting down.
GACACGCAGGACGTGGCTGCGCCCTTTGCGCGGCGGGATGAATTTCTCCACCTCGTCACTGAAGAGGATGAGGCCGACCTTGTCGTTGTTGCGGATCGCCGAAAATGCGAGCACGGAGGCGATTTCCGCCGCGAGTTCGCGCTTGGACTGCTCGCGCGAGCCGAACAGGCCAGAGCCGCTCACGTCCACGACGAGCATGAGGGTGAGTTCGCGCTCCTCGACGAACTTCTTGATGAACGGATGATTCATCCGCGCGGTGACGTTCCAGTCAATCGCGCGCACGTCGTCGCCGGGCTGGTATTCGCGCACTTCGTCGAAGTTCATGCCCTGGCCCTTGAAGACGGAATGATACTGGCCCGCGAGCGTTTCGGTCACAATGCGGTTCGTGCGCAGCTCGATCGACCGGATTTTTTTTAGAATCTCGCGGGGAATCATACGAGTGCGGAATGCGGAATACGGGGTGCGGAGTGCGGAATGAAAATCCCGTGATGCGGGTTGGTGCAACAGCGCGCGAAGATCGCCAGTTTGGAAGAATCAATATTCATCGGATGTGCGAAAGCTGGACCATTCGCCGGTCATAAAAGCGCGGGAATTTCTCAACGCCGTAGGCGTGACATCTTTGTAGAAATCAGCCTCAAACAAATTCAAGCTCCGTAGGAGCGGCATATTCAGGCCGTCAATTCTCATCGGTTTTGAAAATGTATTTTTGGTCGTATTCCACGCCGAACGTTTCCAACAACTCCACATATTCGTCCCGGAAGGATTGCTTCGCGTGGTGCTTCTGCTGGTTCTGGATGTAACGAATCACCGGGTCGAGTTGCGAACGGGCGTGCGAGAACGCGCCAAATCCTTCCTGCCATGAAAACCGTCCCGTCACCCAATGCTTCTCCTTGATGAATTTGGATGAACCCGCTTTCACGTCGCGCACCAAATCGGACAACGCCGCATCCGGTCGCAGGCCGACCAGCAAATGCAAATGGTCGGGCATATTATTTATGGCAATCATCTTGTGCTTCTGCGCGGTGACGATGCCGGTGATGTATTTTTGCAATTCGTCATTGTGTTCCGGTGCGATGAGGCTTTGCCTGCCTTCAACGGCAAACACGACGTGGATATAAATTTGCGTGTAGGTATTTGCCATTGGGGATATGTCGCTCCTACGGAGCTAAAATTATTTTGGTTCTTGGTTCTACAAAGATGCCGCACCTACGGTGCTGAAAATCGTTCTTCATTCTGCCTTTATTTTCAAGGCACGGGCAGTTCATCGAATATTTTCTGGATGACCGTTTCGCTCGTTTTTTCCTCGGCCTCGGCCTCGTAGGTGATGGCGACGCGGTGGCGCAGCACGTCCATGCCGATGCTTTTCACGTCCTGCGGCGTGACGTAGCCGCGGCCTTTCAGAAACGCGTAAGCCTTGGATGCCAGCGTCAGCGCGATAGTCGCGCGCGGCGACGCGCCGAGCTGGATAAAATCTTTCACCGCAATCTTGTAATGGTCCGGGTCGCGCGTGGCGCAGACGAGGTCCACGATGTAATCCTTCACCTTGTCGTCCACGTATATGTCATTGATGATTTCGCGGGCCTTGAGGATCTGCGCCGGGGTGACGACGGCGCTACACGTGGGCTGGCCGGAAGTTTTCGCCATGGTCTCCAAAATCTGCCGCTCGTCGGCACGGGACGGATAGCCGATCTTGAGCTTGAGCATGAAGCGGTCCACCTGCGCTTCGGGCAGCGGATAGGTACCTTCCTGCTCGATGGGATTCTGCGTGGCGAGCACGAGGAAGGGTTCGTCGAGCTTATAGGTCTGGTCGCCGATGGTGACCTGTTTTTCCTGCATGGCTTCGAGCAGCGCGCTCTGCACCTTAGCGGGCGCACGGTTGATTTCATCGGCCAGCACGAGGTTGGCGAAGACGGGCCCTTTGCGCGTGGAGAAGCCGCCGGATTGCGGGTTATAAATCTGCGTGCCGATGACATCGGCGGGCAGCATGTCCGGCGTAAATTGCAGGCGCGAAAACTTGACGCTGATGCACGCGGCCATGGATTTGACGGCGAGGGTCTTGGCCAGACCCGGCACGCCCTCCAAAAGGACGTGGCCGTTGGCCAGCAGGCCGATGACCAGCCGCTCGGTGAGATATTGCTGCCCGACAATGACCTTGCCGAGTTCGTTAAACAGCGGGTGCGTAAAGGCACTCGCTTCCTTGACCGCTTCGTTGATGGCGTTAATTCCTGTGCTCATAATTAAATTGTTTTTCCGTTGGACGACATTCTGACAAAAAGTTGCCGGCGTCGTTCAAGCAAATTTATCGTTGGGGCAGGCGCCGCCGCGAGCCGCTCCTGGCGGAGGGCCACCACGGAAACCTGGCTCACGAAGGCGCTCGCCCCACCAAAAATCTCCTCATGATCCCGGCAACACTTCCACCTGCCGGGCCGGCAACCAGCCGCTTTTCCCCGCACCGTTCGCGACCTGCACCCAGCCGTCGCGCTGATCCAAAACCGGAAGCTCCGCGCCGTCGCGCACCGTGAAGACGCTCTGCGCGTCGTCAAACGGGCCGCTGCGCGCAGTCGCGTTATCGGCAATCACCACGGCGGTGGCCGAGGCAAAATGATTCGCCGCCTGCAAACCCAGCACGAGGCCGGAAAAAAGCGTCAGCGCGACCAATATCCGGTTCGCCGTTTTCAGTTTTGGCACCAGCGCAGGCTGCAGCTGCCGCAGGCTGAAGAGCGCCAGCGTCAGCCAGAACAAAACGGCCGTCAGCACCGCGCCTTCGTTGAGCGTGAGGGTGCCGGCCCAGTTTTGGCCGAGGCTTTCGCGAACCGTCGCGCCTTGGACCTGGTTGCGCACAAAGGCGAGATTGGCGCGCAGTTCCGCGTCCCGCGGCGAAAGCTGTTCCGCCAGACGATAGGCCGCGATGGCTTGGCCCAAATGGCCGGACTTGAACTCCGCGTTGGCGGCATTGAACTGCAGCGCCGGAGTCACCACACCGGTTTGCAGAATTTTTTCGTAGGCCGCAGCGGCTTCCACGAATTTGCCTTTCGCATAAAGCTCGTTGGCCGAGGAAAAATCAGCGGTCACATCCGCCGCGAAAAGGTTCCCGGCAAAACCCAACGCGAGCAAAATAAGAATGCCGAGGCCGCCGAGGCAACGAGGCACAAATTGATTGCCGATTGCCGATTGCCGATTGCCGATTTTAAATTGAGCCGCCTTCCGCCGGCGGCTACGAAGTGATTGGGTTTTCATGCCTTCACCTCCTGAAGTTCGCCGACGGTTTTCTCGAATTTTGCCGAAACAGAATTCAGTTCACTGGTACCGCGCACCGGCGCGTAGCGGGCCTGGTTGCAGAGCTGGAAGAGTTCGCGCAGCGCCCCGCGCGTGGCGTCGGGCGCGCCCCGCAAAACAGGGTTTTCGTCGATCACGTTTTCCGTGATGGCCGTGGCCGGGCAGTCCAGCCGCTCGCCCAGCTGCTCCTGCAACAGGCGGAAGAGCAGCGCGAAAAACTCATCGGATTTATTATCCGCCGCGAATTTTTTCAAATCATTCAAGCCAGCGCGGACGAGCTGCGCCACGGCGCGCTGACGGCGCAGGCGGGGATTGTTGGCCAGGTGGTCCGTGCGCCGGCGCCAAATGAGCGCGCCCAGAAACGCCAACACGGGCAAAGACTGGGTAATGAGAAATGCGGGATGAGTTAAAAGCGGAGGCGCGCTGGTGGCGAGTGCTCCAAGATTTTCCTTGATGGGCAAAAGGTCCGGCAGGGCCTGGTTTTCCGGCGGGGAATTTTTCGCGGCGGCCAGCGCGGGCAGCGGCGAGGTGCCGGCGGCTTTGATAGTGAGCGGCACGGCGGCCTGAGTGAGCGTGTGATACTGGCCGTCGTCGGGATTGAAGAAAGAGAACGTCAGGGCCGGCAGTTCATGCACGTCCGCATTTTGCGGCGAGACAATCTGCTCGAAAGTCCTGGTGCCTTGAAAACCAAACTGGTCGCTGGTTTCCAGCTTGGACGTGGGCGGAAAGGTCTTGAAATTATTCCACGCATCCTGGGCGGGTAGCTTGACCGCGTCCAACGCTCCGCGCCCGGAAATCTGCACGCGCACGGTGATGGGATCGCCGACGGTGACCGTGGTCGGCCCGGCGGTGGCGGCCATGGTGAAATCACCAACGGCACCGGTGAAATTCGCGGGCTGGTTAGCTTCCGGCAGCGGCACCGATTCCACCTTGAACAGCTCCGTGGCGAGCGCGACCTGCTTTTGCTCACCCTGATTGAAAAATTGCCGGAGAAACGGATCGCCACCCTGGTTTTGCGAGGGCAGCACCACCACCGCGCTGCCGGTGAACGGCCCCAGCGTAAGCTGGCCGGTGCGCAGGGCGACGAGCGGAACGGCCAACGGAATAATGGTGTAAACATGATTGCCAACCTGCACGCGACGGCGCTGGTTCGGCATTTCGGCCGGCTTACCGGCGCTAAAGCCATCCGCGGGCGAGCCGGTCAACTGGAAGCTGGCGAAGTTCTGAACGTCATCGCGAATATAGACTTCCAGCCGGCCGACCGCCGGTTCGCCGACGTAGATTTTATTTTTGGGGAAAGTAAATTTCATGAATGCGGGCTCGCTGCCGGAATTGACGGCGGCGGCGGAGGGGGCGCCGGCCGGCGTGACGGTGAGCTTGAGCGGTTGCGACGACAATTGCTGGCCGTTCACGTCCGCCCGCATCCCGGGAATGGTGAACTCGCCCGCGCGCTGCGCGGCCACCAAGTAATTATAGGTGGTGCTGGAGCTGGTCTGGCCGTTAATGAAGCTGAAGGAACTGGAGGGGCCGACGTATTGAAACTGCAAGCCGGCAATGTCGGGAAGGAGCGGCGCGTTTTGCGGCTGGATGCCTTCGAACTTCAGCGACAGCGTGGCTTGCTCGCCCAGAGCGATGGCGTCACGGTCGAGCGAGGCGGTGAAGGTTGCCGCCCAGGCCGCGCCGGCAGATAGCGCGGCGAGCAACAGGGCCGCCAATGTTTTCAATATAGACCGCATTTTTGTCGTGCTCATTCTGACAAACACGAAGGGGAAATGTTCACGATTTTTTGGCGACACGAAAGCCTAAAAATGACGCCGGGTCGGGCACGCCCGCCCGGCCAGCCGGCCGGCGGGGAACCGATTTGCGGTTTGACCGGCGGCGACGCGATTGCTAGGCTTTCCGTCCGTCCCAGACGGTTTTTTATGCGACATACCATTTCAGTTTTGGTGGAGAACAAGTTCGGCGTGCTCACGCGCGTGGCCGGGCTATTCAGCGGACGCGGCTACAACATCGACTCCCTCAATGTCGCGCCGACGCACGACGCCACCTGCTCGCGGATGACCATCGCCACGCACGGCGACGAGGCCACGCTGGAACAGATCGTCAAGCAACTCAACAAGCTGCCCGACGTGCTCAAGGTGCAGAATTTCAGCGAGGGCGAATACGTGGACCGGGAACTGGTGCTGGTGAAAGTCGGCGTGGATTCCAAATCACGCGCCGAGGTGATGCAGATCACGGACATCTTCCGCGCGAAAATCGTGGACGTGCAGCCCAAGTCGCTCACGATTGAAATCACCGGCAACGACAGCAAGGTGGAGAAGTTTCTCGACCTCATGAAGACATTCGGCGTCCAGGAGATCACCCGCACCGGCAAGGCCGCGATGCCCAGGAAATGACTGGTGGCGAGTGGCAAGTGACAAGATTTTTACGGCGATCAACTCTCAACTAAAAACCATCAACTGATTTTATGTCAAAAGTCTACACCGACAAAGACGCCGACCTCGGCGTGTTGAAAAACAAAACCCTCGCCGTGCTCGGCTTCGGCTCGCAAGGCCACGCCCACGCGCTGAACCTCAAAGACAGCGGCCTCAAGGTCATCATCGGCCTGTACGAGGGCAGCAAGTCCATTCCGGTCGCGAAGGAAAAAGGTTTCAAGGTCGTCACCACCGCCGAAGCGGTAAAACAGGCCGACGTCATCATGGTGGCCCTCCCGGACACCAAGCAGGGGGCGTGCTACAAGAAGGACATCGAGCCCAACCTGACCAAGGGCAAAACCCTCGTGTTCACGCACGGTTTCTCCATCCATTTCAAGACCATTGTTCCGCCGAAAGACGTGAACGTCATCATGGTCGCGCCGAAAGGCCCCGGCCACACCGTCCGCCGCCAATACGTCGAAGGCAAAGGCGTGCCAAGCCTGATCGCCATTTACCAGAACCCCGGCAAGGACGCGAAGAAGATCGCGCTCGCCTGGGCCAAGGGCATCGGCGGCACGCGCGCCGGCGTCCTCGAAACGAATTTCAAGGAAGAGACCGAAACCGATTTGTTCGGCGAACAGACCGTGCTCTGCGGCGGCGCGAGCGCGCTGGTGCAGGCCGGATTTGAAGTACTCGTCGAAGCCGGCTACTCGCCGGAGATGGCCTACTTCGAATGCCTGCACGAATTGAAGCTCATCGCCGATTTGATGAACGAATCCGGCATCAGCGGCATGCGTTTCTCGATCTCCGAAACCGCCAAGTGGGGCGACGTCAGCGTCGGACCGAAGATCATTGACGGCAGCGTGAAGAAGCGCATGAAAGCCGCGCTCAAGGACATTCAATCCGGCAAGTTCGCCAAAGACTGGGTGAAGGAATACCAAGGCGGCTACAAACGCTACAACGCGCTGCTTAAGAAGGGCGAAGCGCATCCGATTGAAAAAACCGGGGCCAAGCTCCGCGCGCTGATGCCATGGATGGGGAAGAAGAACATCAAGGGCGCGCAAGCAGCCTACTGATTGGCGATTTCAGATTTACGATTTACGATTGGAATACAAAAGCCGCTGGAGCGATCCAGCGGCTTTTTTTCATTTTAATTGGGACTCGTGGAACTCGTCCCTCCGAAATCATCAACCGCCTTCGCTTTGCCATGGTTCAGGTTGAGGTAGATTTTATCACTCGTCATCCAGGGCAATCAGCGGTCGCATTTTTCCCATGATTTCAACCAACGTTTCATCGTCCAAAACTCCGATGAACGACGCCTGCCGGGAATGCCAGTCCAAATTCCGCAATTGATCCGCCAGGACAACGCCGGCGACCGGTGCATCAACTGGAAGCGGCACTTCAAATGGATAACCTTTCGCGCGGCTGGTGACGGGACAAAACAATGCCAGCCCGGAAGGCTTGTTGTAGGAGCGTGGCGAGAGAACAATTGCGGGACGGCGTCCGCCCTGTTCATGTCCGGCTTGCGGGTCAAAATTCATCCAGACCAAATCGCCGCGATTGGGAATGTAGGCCGCCATTTACCAGATTTCCTTTCCCATCGGTTTGCCCCAGTCGGTTTCAGAATGCCGATTCTTCGGCGTGATTTTGGAAACAAGTTCTTCGAGCGTATATTTTCGGCGATGCAACGGCT
>CAIQEI010000057.1 GCA_903870815.1 uncultured Verrucomicrobia subdivision 3 bacterium | reverse complement strand
TCGCAGTTGCAACAGGCGTTCATGAACCTCGTGCTCAACGGGGTCGAGGCGATCGGCAGCAACGGGGAGCTGACGGTGCGCACGGAAACCGCCCCCGGCGGGCCGGGCGGCAACACCCTGAAAATCTATTTCCAGGACACTGGGCCGGGCATCGCGCCGGAACACCTTTCGCGGCTGTTCGAGCCTTTCTTCACCACCAAGCAAAACGGCACGGGCCTCGGGCTGGCCATCAGCCGCCGCGTCGCCGAAGATCATCTGGGCAACATCGAGGTGGTCAGCGAGGTGGGCCGCGGCTCGACCTTCATCGTTTCCCTCGCCGCCGAGCGGTAACCCTTTGCCGCCAATTCGGCTTAGCCGGATTGGCCCTTATTCCCCGAGGAGCCGGTAGCGGTTGGCCACGTCCTCGCCCACGCCCAAGCTCGGCGAGGCCTTGAGCGAAAATACCACGGCAACGGTGATATCCACTGCGCTGCCGGTGTTGTTGGCCACGCGGAAGGACAGCGCCGAGGTCCAGCTGCGCAGGTCGCGGTAAAGGGTGAATTGCTGGTCCTGTAATCGTTCCGTCACGATGTTGTAATTTTGCGTTACGCGGCCGCCCCAGTTGTCGCCCACGCGTACAAAGAAACTGCTCGTGATGATGTTGTTCTCCGTCCAGGTGCTGTTGCCCCAGGTGCCTCCGCGCAGATACCAGTAGCCCAGGCCCAGGCTCCAGCGGTCGTTCGGGGCAAAAGTGACCTGCTCAAACGCCAGGTTCAGGTTGCCGTAGTCGAGGTCGTAGCGGGTCTGGGACTCCGCCGTGAGCCAAGTGCGGGGCTTGAAGGCAAACTCAGAGTAAAGGTCGTTCAGGGAGTTCTGGCCGGCCGCGGGATCCAGCCGCCAATCGAGCTGTAAATTCCAGTCCAGCACCTTGTCCAGCACGCCGTCGCGCTTGGTCTGGAGCGTGTTGCGGAGGCCGAAGCGGATGGCGTTCTGCGAACCGATCGAATCAATGTTGTTGTAGTCGGGAAAGGTGAGCGGCAGCTCCAGCAGGCTCGGCTGTTCACCGTCGAACTGCGGCAGCTTCCCGGGTGGCGTGCTGGGGTTCGGCACATAGACATAGTTCGCCGAGGGCACGATGATGTGCCGCAACCCGTTTACCTGCAAAAATCCGTTGGTGGCGTTCGCCCATAATTGCGATGCCTTGAATGAGGTGCCGATGCCCGTGTTGAAGACTTCGCGGGTGACGTCGCCGTTGGGCGCGCCGTTCGTGATGTTCTGGCTGCTGTAGTAGGTCACCCGGCCGCCGACCCGCGGCGTGACGTTGAGCCAGTGGAAAAATGTCCACGGCAGCGTGAGTTGATGGTAGGTGTCCGCCCGGGCGGCGGAGTTGGCGTAGAAGCCGTTGGTGCCCGGGTACAGTCCGTTGGTGTAGGTCACGAACTGGCGATACCAGCCGGCCGAACTTTCGCTGTCATAATATACCGGCGTGTCCAGCACCTGCTGCTGGAAGCCGGTGAGCTTCACATCCGGTAGCCGCTCGACCTGGTTGAAAAAGCTGTTGATGCGCGGCGTGGTCAGCGCGTTCAGGCTCCAGTTGTCCCAGGTTTTATCCGCCTCCACGAAGGTGTTGGGCTGCGGGTTGGCGCTGTAATCGCCCTGCCGGAAATCGTGCATCACCAGCGGGTCGGACTGGTAATTGATCAGCGCCTTCAGGTACAGGTTCGTCGCCGGCGTGGCCAGCCAGGTGAACTTGAAGAGCTGGCGGTCGTTGGGTATGTTCCCGTACTGTGGAAAGGCATTCGTGCTCGTGTTCGGCCGCTGATCGTGCGTGTAATAATACTTCAACCCGAACTGGCCCCACTGGTCCAGGTGCAGGTTCGCGTCCGGCCCCGCCCCCACGCCGCGCAGCGACCGGTAGTCCACGTGGATTTTGCCGTCCGCCGTGTCGCCGAGATACCAGTGGTAGGTGCTTAGCAGGAAGGCGCCGTTCAAGCTGTCGTAGCCCGGCACCGGGGTGTAGTGGTTTGCGTGCGGTCCCAGGGTGCGCGTGTAATAGGGAAAGTAAAATACCGGCACGCCCTCCGCGTAAAAGACTGCGTTCCACATCTCCACGGTTTTGTGGGGAATGATCCGGATGTGGCTGGCGCGGATTTGAAAGCCCGGATCCGCCAGGTCATCGGTCGTGACCAGCGCGTTTTCCGCCACATAGACTTGGTTGCTGCCATCGCCCGTCAATCCCTTGCCGCTGGCATACACCGGCCATCGGCCCGTGCGAAACGACTCGCTCTGCATCCGGCGCGTCTTGAAATTGTAGCGGACATGGTCGCCCACCCAGAGGCCGCCGCCGGATTCGATCCGCACATGGCCGTCCGCCACCACCTCGCCCGTCGCCATGTCCCAGGTCGCGCTGTCCGCCGTCAAGGTCTCTTTTCCGTAGCTAACGTAGACGCCATTGGTGCCGTTCCATGTCTTGTTGATCTGATCATATTCCAACTTGCCTACCGTCGTTCCCGGCATGATCCGGCTCAACGCCTCCATCTCCCACGACGGCTCCTCCTGCGCGGTGGCGGTCAAAGCCAGGATTCCGCCGAGGAGAATCAGCGCTAGGGCGGAAAAGGGTTTTATCAAGCGCGGCCAGTTAAACAGAAGCCGCCCCCCGCTGCCAAGCGGATTTGAAATCGGAAAGCATTCCGAACGGTGGCCGTCCGCTGGGGCATTGACAGAATATTTGATGGGAATCTCTAACGACGACTAGACCCTATCAGAAACTCGCCGGCCACGCCTTAGCTCCCTTTGCGTCTTTGCGCCTTTGTGTTGAAACCAGTAGGTGGCCGTCCGCTAGGACTTCGGCCAGAACGCGAACAC
>CAIQEI010000056.1 GCA_903870815.1 uncultured Verrucomicrobia subdivision 3 bacterium | reverse complement strand
GCGCGGCTGGGTCGGATGCAGGAGATGACGTGAGGAATCTCTAAATCAAAAAAATTATTAAAATGAGACTCGTCACCTCGTCTCCTACAAATCAAGGGCGGCGATGACGCTGGCGGGCGGACGGGAAACTTTCGGGATGCGAATGATTTTTTGTGCGTGCGAATGCGGCGTGGCGCTGCGCTTCCCGCCGCAGTCCAAGACACACTGGCGCGGAGCTATGTGTAGTGCTTTGGCGGAACCATCCAGCTTGGGAAACGGTTTTTGACGCGATGCGAAAACGGAAAACGGGACAACGCAAACCCAGATTGACGACTGCCCGTCAACGGCACCCGCGCAGGCTGGTTTTTGAAGGTTTAGTTGCGAGAATAATCTTTGACAGATATTCACGAGTCCGCTTTCATAAGCCCACATGTCAGCAAAGGCCGACGCAAAAACAACCGTGCGCACCCACGTGCACGCCCGGCGGCCAGATCAATATTGTTAGGCATCCACGCTTTTGGCCTTTAAGTATCAACTTTGCGATGGCTACATCAAGCTAACCTTGATCGGGACCGTTACATTTGACGACCTCAAGCAAGTGCTTAAAAGATTGGCAGAAGACGAGTTACAATTACCAGTGACACCCCATCGGATCACCGACCTATCGGACGCTAATTTTTCAGATATTTCTTCCGAACACCTTGTGGCAGTAGCTGAAATCCGCCGAAATGCGAAGCTCAAGAACAAAGTGAAGTCGGCTTTAATCGCCACGAGACCGGAGCAATACGGGCTCGCCCGCATGTTTATGGGGCATAATCAAAACCCGGATATTACGATCATGGTATTCAAGGATTCGGACAGCGCATATAATTGGATTGGTGCCGAATCAGAATCTGATGATAGACCAGATGCCTAACCAGGAGCCAACCGCCGTTGACGCTTGCCTATCCGATATCGCGGTTCACTTCGCGAGTCGGGGTGGCTCTTTCTACGTGGGCAGCATTTCACACCACTATGAAAATTATAGCCATAAACAGTGAGCATTCGGACAAGGACGCGATTGCTTTGGTTACAGAGCCGCCACTTACTCCGCAGGTTTTTCAGGAGTTTGAGAAGCATGGTCGCACGCCCGCATTTCACGCACAGTTGGTTTCAGGTTGCCTCGTCATCCGGCCAGAGAGATTTGTGTCAGAGCTTCGCACCGAGCTTGAGCAGTTGCTCACCGAGTCCGAAGATATAGTAAGTGGAGTTGTAGCGCGGAAGCAGGCAGAGATTGAGCTGTCTGAAAAGGAGATCACTCTAGAATCAGCAGCGGCAGGATTTGGACTTCCAATCGTATGATGCTAACACCTATCACGCCCGATAGGTCAATAGATAAAAAGCATTCCTGCCGGAAAAGAATTCTTTTCCGTTTAACGCCCCCGGAACGAAGCTCTCCGGCTTAATTGTGGCAGCCAAGCCGGCAGGAGCGGGTTGAATCGTCGAGAATATCGCAGCCGTTTGCAAGTGGTGGCCGTCCGCATGGACCTTTCGTCCCGGCGGGACTTTGGGCATGTGCGGGCATCGAGTCCCAGCCATGAATGGCTGGGCTATTTTCAAAATTGGCGGCGGCGGGGCGGCGCAGTGCTGAAGGCAAATCGGTGATCCGGCAGATTGCAAATCTGCGCTACTACGGCGGGCGCAGATTTGCTTGAACCGGCGGGTCGGCAGGATAACCTGCCAGCGTTGAGCCATTGCCAAAATAATGTTCCCGCCGTCGGCCGGCGGGCGGGAATGATGCTGTGCGTGCTCCTGGGACTGGCCGTTTCGGGGAGGCGCGAGGTCATGGCCCAGACGGCCGCGGGCCGGGAAGATGTCCACCAACAACTTCGGCAATCGGGTCAATCCCAGCGCCGGAAGGGGGCGCCGTTTTTTTCCATGAAATTTCCGCAGCGCGGACACCGGCCCGGATCCTTCCAGGCCGCCACAAAGTGTTCCGGCTGGACCGGACAAGCTGGCCGACATTGATGCCAGACCAGTTGGAGGGCGGCCGAGCCGTCCCGCAGGATGACCGGCGGAATTTCCGGTCGGAAAAAGCCGGGGAATTTGGCCGGCAGCTCCGCCTCCGCCCGGCGGCGCACCTTGGTGAAGACATCGCGCAGTTCCCGGCATTCCCGGCAGACCACGGTCTGCACCTCGCAATGCAGGCCGCTGTCCGCCCCGCCGGAAACGTCCGCACGATAATGACAGTGCGAGCATTCAAAATGGTACGTCCGGCCCATGACCATCAAATACCCGCCCGCTCCGGCCGCACGCAAGCAATGAATTGATCCACCAGGGCGGCCCCGGTTTCCGGCCGCCAGACCGCGCCGACCGGAATCAGCGGCGGGGCCGGCCGCAGCGGCAGCAGTTTCAAGCGCGGGCCGGCCATGCACGCCACGCAGCTTGGAACCAGCGCGACGCCCCGGCCGGCCTCGACCTCCGCGATCAGGCTGGTGATGCCATCGTGTTCCCCGGTGAGGCGCGGCTGGCGACCGACGGCCGCGAACAGCCGGGCCGTTTGTTCGTGGTATTCGGGATATTCCTTGCGGCTGTAGGCGATGAGCGGTTCGCGGGAAACCTGCTCCACCGTGACGAATTTTAACCGGGCGAGCGGATGATTCGGCGCGACGGCCGCGCACATCGCGTAGCGCGCCAGCTCCTCAAAGCGCAGCCCGCGCAGCAGCCGGGCCGGGGGACGGACGGTGAGCGCCACCGACAGTTTCTTTTCGCCCAGCTGCGCCAGCATCTCTTCCGTGGACAAATCATGCAGCGCGACGCGCACGCCGGGAAATTTTCCCTGAAACTTCCGCAGCGCCGCCGGCAGAATCTGCACGGTCAACGACGGCGCGTAGCCGACATGGATTTCGCCGCCGGCGCCGCCGGCGGCGGCGCGGGCCTTTTTCACCGCGTCATCGGCGTGCAGGAGCACGGCTCGGGCTTCGGCCAGAAACACTTTTCCGGCGGCGGTCAGGCGCAGCGACTTCGCGCTACGCTCAAACAGGGAAAAGCCGATTTCATCCTCAAGATCGCGGATCTGGCGGCTCAAGCCCGGCTGCGAGACGTGCAGCTTCAGCGCAGCGCGGGAGACGTTTTCCTCCCCGGCCACGGCGACGAAATAACGGAGATGGCGGAGTTCCATGCGGAATCAAGTATGCCTGCAAGTTATGGTAAGGCAAGAAACATGGTATTTCACCAGATCCCAAACCACGCGTAAGGTGGAGGCATGAAAATGATTCGTAAATCAAATGAGCGGGGCCACGCCAGCCACGGCTGGCTGGACAGCTATCACACCTTCAGCTTCGCGGATTATCATGATCCGAAGTGGATGGGCTACCGCAGCCTGCGCGTCATCAACGACGATCTGGTGATGCCCGGCATGGGCTTCGGCACGCATCCGCACCGGGACATGGAGATCATCACCTACGTCCTGAACGGCGCGCTGCAGCACAAGGATTCGATGGGCAACGGCCGCGTGATCAGCGCGGGCGAATTCCAATACATGGCCGCCGGCACCGGCGTGCAGCACAGCGAGTTCAATCCCTCCAAGACCGACCCGTTGCGCCTGCTGCAAATCTGGATCCAGCCGGACGAAAAAGGCGTGAAGCCGCGCTATGCCGAGAAGAATTATGCCGCAGCGCCGACGGGCGGCTTCAATCTCGTCGCCAGCAAAACCGGCCGCGACGGCTCGATGGAAATCCATCAGGATGCCGACCTACTGCTCGCCAAGCTCGAAAGCGGGCAGACGGTGAAACATCCGCTCGCGGCCGGCCGCCACGCGTGGGTACACGTGGCCGAGGGCGAAGTGGAATTGAACGGCGTCAAACTCTCCGGCGGTGACGCCGCGGGGGTGAGCGGTGAGGATTCATTGAACATTACCGGCGCCAAACCGTCACAAGTCCTGGTGTTTGACCTGATTTGAACCATGAAAAAGATTCTACAACTGCTCGCGGTGCTGGTGCTGCTGGCCGCCGGGGCGACCTGGCTGGCCACCGGCGCCAACCGCGGCTGGACCAAGACCAGCGTGATGGTCCGGACGCTTGATCCCGTCACCGGCATCGAAGGCATCACCTACGACAAGAAATTCCTGCCAGGCGTGGATTTCCTCGGCGCGGCCCTGGGCGGCGCAGCGCTGCTGGCGGGCACATCATTTTTCTTCCGCAAACCAAAATTAAACCAACAACAAAACAACCATTAAAAATAACCACAACATGAAACTTACACATATCATTCCCCTCGTCTCCCTCGCCACGGCGGTTTACGCCGCGCCGCAAGCGTTCGACTTCAAGGATCCGAAAGGCGTCAACAACGCCGTATTCCAGCTCGATGCGCCACTGGAATCCATCAACGGCAGCGCGAACGGCATCAGCGGCACCGTGAGCTTCGACCCGGAAAATCCGGCGGCCACCACAGGAAAAATTGTCGTCACGGTCGACTCCATGACCGTGCCGAACCCGATGCAGAACGGCCACCTGCACAGCGACAAATGGCTCGACGCCGCCAAGTATCCGGAAATCACGTTCGAAACGAAATCGCTCGCCAACGTGAAAACCAACGGCGACGTTACCACGGCAGATGTCACCGGCACGTTCAGTTTGCACGGCGTTTCGAACGAAATCACCGTGCCGGTCAAGTTCACCTACCTGAAGGACAAGTTGAGCGCCCGGGTGCCGAACCTGAAAGGCGACCTGCTGGTGATCCGCGCGAATTTCGCGATCAACCGCGAGGATTTCAACATCAACAAGGGCCAGTATGAGGACAAGGTTTCGCCGACGATCAACCTGTCCCTGGCCATCGCCGGCTCGTCTGTCACCAAATAAATACCCTGATGGCGGCACTTTATCTGAGCGTCGCCCTCGTTTAACAAAATAACACAAAAACGGCGGTCATTGACCGCCGCTACAGAAAAAAAATATGCCAACTGTATCCGTCATTTATTTCTCCGGCACCGGCCATACCACCAAGCTGGCCGAGGCCGTGCAAAAGGGCGCCGCCTCGGTGGCCGGCGTCAAAACCCACCTCATCACCATCAGCGGCGACGACATCGTCAAGGGGCGTTACGCCAACGATGCCGTGTTTGCGCAGCTTGATGCGAGCGATGCCATCATCTTCGGCAGCCCGACCTACATGGGCGGGCCGGCGGCGCAATTCAAGGCCTTTGCCGACGCCACCGGCGGCAAATGGTATGCCGGCGCGTGGCGCGATAAAATCGCGGCGGGTTTCACCGTGTCCAGCGGCCCGAGCGGCGACAAGCTAAGCACGCTGCACTATTTCTTCACGCTGGCGATGCAGCTCGGCATGATCTGGATCGGCCTGCCCGAATTGCCGATGAACGACAAGGGCATCAACCGCCTGAGCAGTTACAGCGGCGTGATGGCGCAGGCCGGCCAGGAACCAACCGAGGTTGCGCCCAGCGCGCCGGACAAGCTGACGGGCGAACTGCTGGGCAAACGCGTGGCCGAGTATGCGGTGAAATTGAAAAAATAACCGTCCGAAAAGAAAGTAACATTCCGCCGCCGGGAGATTCCGGCGGCGGATTTTTTATGCTCCGGCCGCCATGGCGCGACCGGCCACAAAGCCGGTCGTCCAGGCGGCCTGGAAATTGAAGCCGCCGGTCACGCCGTCGATGTCCAGCAATTCGCCGGCGAAGAAGAGCCCGGGGCAGACCTTGCTCTGAAGCGTTTGAAAATTGACCTCGCCCAGCGTCACGCCGCCGCAGGTGACAAACTCGTCCCGGTTCAGACTTTTGCCCGTCACGGAAAATTCCGAGTGCGCAATCTGTCGCCCCAGGGCGTGGGTTTGCGCCCGGGTGAGGGCCGACCAGCGGGTGTCGCGCGCGATGCCGGCCGCGAGGACGAGCTGTTCCCACAACCGCGACGTGAGGGGAAACAAGGGCACGTTCACGAGCAGTTTGGCCCCGGCGGAGGTGCGCCGCGCCTGAAACTGTTGGACGATCTCCCCGTCGTTCAAGGCCGGCAGCCAGTTCACGAGCAGCGGAAAATGATAATTCAAGTCGTGCAAAACCCGCGCGCCCCAGGCGGACATTTTCAGAATCGCCGGACCGCTCAGGCCCCAGTGCGTCACCAATAGCGGTCCGCGTTCGCGCAGTTTGGCGGCGGGGACGGAAACCTCCGCGAGCTCGAGCGAAACCCCGGCGAGCGCACGCAGCCAGGGCGATTCGATCTGAAACGCGAACAGCGACGGCACCGGCGCGGCCAGCGTGTGACCGAGCGACACCGCCAGCTGCCCGGCCGCCGCCGCGCGACAACCACCGGTCGCCAGCAGCAATTTGTCGCCGGAGATTTTTTCGCCACCGGACAAAGCGAGTTCAAATTTGCCGGCCGCATTTTTGAGCACGGATTCCACCCCGCAATTGAGCCGCAGTTTCACCCCCGCTTTTTGCGCGGCGTTCATCAGGCAATCCACGATGGTCTGGGAGGAATCGGTGACGGGAAACATCCGGCCATCGCTTTCGGTTTTCAACTTCACGCCGCGGGCGGCAAACCAGTCCACGGTGTCGCGGGCGAAAAATTTCTGGAACGGCGAGAGCAGGGCGCGGCCGCCGCGAGGATATCGCGTGGCAAAATCGCGCGGGTCGAAGCAGGCGTGCGTGACGTTGCAGCGGCCGCCGCCGGAGATGCGCACCTTATCGAGGAAACGCGCGGACTTTTCCAGAAGGGTCACGCCGGCCCCCTGCTCCGCCGCCGCGATGGCAGCGAAAAAGCCCGCCGCCCCGCCGCCGACCACGATGATTTGCCTCGAACTCACCGGCGGAGAATCGCAGAATCCCCGCCATGTCTGAAGATAATTTGCCGCCGCCGGTTCCGCACCGGCGCCGCCCGCGCTACCAGGGCAAGAACCCGCGCCGGTTTGAGGAGAAATACAAGGAGCATGGCGGCGATCCGGAGACGATGGCAAAAGTCATCGCCGCCGGCAAAACCCCGGTCGGCACGCACCGGCCCATCATGGTCGCGGAAATCCTGGAAGCGCTCGCGCCCCAACCCGGCGACATCGCCGTGGATTGCACGCTCGGCTATGGCGGTCATGCGCAGGAGATGCTCGCCAAGATATTGCCCGGCGGAAAACTGCTCGGCCTCGACGCCGATCCGATGGAGCTGCCGAAGACGGAGGCGCGGCTGCGCGCACTCGGCTTCGGCGCGGAGGTTCTCACCACGCACCGGAGCAATTTTGCCGGCCTGCCGCAGGTGCTCGCAGCGCAGGAAATCGCGGGTGCGGATTTGATCCTCGCCGACCTCGGGGTTTCCTCGATGCAGATTGACGATCCGGCGCGCGGTTTCTCCGTGAAGCACAACGGCCCGCTGGACATGCGGATGAATCCGCAGCGCGGCCAGTCCGCCGCCGCGTTGCTGGAGAAAATCGAGCCGGACGCGCTCGCGGGCCTGCTGTTGGAAAATGCGGACGAACCCAAGGCGCTCCTGCTCGGTGCGGCGCTGGCGGGAAAAAGTTTTGCCACGACGCAGGAACTCGCCGCCGCCATCCAAGCCGCGCTACCGCACGTGGCGAAGGCAGACGGCCAGCTCCACATCCGCCGCGTCTTTCAGGCGCTACGGATCGCGGTGAACGACGAGTTTTCCGCGCTGGAAACGTTTTTGCGTAACCTGCCCGGATGTTTGAAGCCCGGCGGGCGCGCGGCGATCCTGACGTTTCATTCCGGCGAAGACCGGCGCGTGAAAAAGTCCTTCGACGCGAATTTCCGAAGCGGAGTTTATTCAGAAATTTCCGGTGAGGTCCTCCGGGCTACGGCGGAGGAGCAGCGCTCGAATCCGCGTTCCGGACCGGCAAAATTGCGCTGGGCGCGGCGGGCGGGTGGTTAAGCCAAAAAGGAGAAAAGCTGGAGCCAGCGGCCAGGATTGAACTGGCGACCTTTGCTTTACGAAAGCATTGCTCTACCGCTGAGCTACGCTGGCTTCCACAATGATTTTCAGGCGGTTATCACTTGATTAAACACCGGAAAACATCACACGCTTATTATGTCTTTGCCCCGGTTCACTGCAAGCAATAATGCGCGGGGAGGCCTTGGACTACCCCTATGCGCCGGCCACCGAGCATCGCAGGTGTGGAATTTTTTCCGAAAATCAAGCGGTCCAAAATGACAGCTCCATCGGAAAGACATATTCGGGTGATGCCGCTCCTACGGAGCTTGAGATCATTTGGCAGGGCGAAGCTACAAAGATTTCGCGCCTACGGCGCTGGGGAGCCAACCCGGCGGCCAAATATCCGGCTCGACATGCGGGCGGGGCGGAAATTGCCGGGCACCCTTGATTTACCATGCCCCCGGAAAAAGCGGCGGTGAACCGCCGCAGTCCAGACGCTCCGCCGGTCTGCGAACACTTGGCGAAACCTTCAAAGTTCGCAACGTTGCCATCTGTGCGAAAGCGCCGTCGCCGCTGCACTCGGCCGGCGCAGTCCAAAATAAACCGCCCCGCAGTTGCCTGCGGGGCGATTCTCGTTATTGGCAGGGCGGGCGCTGCCGCGCCGCCGATTTTAGTTTGGGCTGACCCGCAGGTCAGCCCGACCGTTTTATTTCACGCACCGACGCTGGCGAGTTCCTCGTTGGTCTCCACGTTCACGATCTTGAACTGTTCGGCATGCATGCCGGTGTCCGCCCGGAAAGACAGCTTGCCGAAGTAGCGTTTCTCCATCTCGATGAGATGCTTTTCGTCCTCGGTGCGCAGCCGGTCCAGCACGGTGGGATGGACGACGATGCGGAGCTGGAAGTCGGTCTCGTCGCGGGTGCGCTTCTTGAGGAGTTCCTGGAGCTTGCGCTGGATCTCCACGCTCATGGTCTCGGTGCTCTTCACCTTGCCGCGGCCCTTGCAATAGGGGCAGTCGTCATAAACGGCGGCCCGAACGCTTTCGCTGTGACGCTGGCGGGTCATCTCCATGAGGCCGAGCTGGGAGATGGGCAGGATGTGGGTCTTGGCCTTATCGCGGCGCAGGCCGTCGCGCATGCGATTGTGGACCTGCTGGCGGTCGCGCCCGGATTTCATGTCAATGAAGTCGAGCACAATGAGGCCGCCCATGTTGCGCAGGCGGAGCTGCCGGGTGATCTCCTCGGCGGCCTCGAGGTTGACCTTGAGGATGAGGGCGTCCTGATCCTTGCCGCCCTTGTGCCGGCCGGTGTTCACGTCGATGGCGACCAGCGCCTCGGTTTCGTCAATGACGATGTAGCCGCCGCTCTTCATGTGCACCTGGCGGGAGAAGGTGTTTTCCAGCTGCTTGCTGATACCGAACCGGTCAAACACGGGCTGCGCCTCGGTGTAGAGCTTGATCTTGCTGGCCGAACGCTTGGAGATCTTGGAGATGATTTCGCGCATCCGGTCGTGGGCCTTCTGATGGTCCACCACGATGCGCTCGACGTCCTCGGTGAGGAAATCGCGCACGGTGCGTTCGATGAGGTCCGGCTCCTGAAACACGCAGGTGGCCATGGGCTGCTTCTTGATCTTTTCCTGGACGCTGTTCCATTCCTCGATGAGGAAGGCGAGGTCGCGGACGAAGTAACGGAGCTGCTGGCCTTCGCCGGCGGTGCGCATGATGACGCCCATGCCGTCGGGAATGTGCAGTTCGCGGAGGATTTTTTTGAGGCGCTTGCGCTCCTCGGGATTCTCGATCTTGCGCGAGATACCGGACTGGTCGGAGTTGGGCAGCAACACCAGGAAACGGCCGGGCAACACGAGGTTGGTCGTGACGCGCGGGCCTTTGGTGCCGATGGGGCCTTTCGTGACCTGGACGATGATGTCCGAGCCGGGCGAATACAGGCGCGGAATGTCCTTCTGGGTGATCTTGGGTTTCTGCGGCCGGCGGCCCTGATTTTCGCGCTCGACGATTTCCACGCCGGAATCGAACTGATTCGGCACGATATCCCAGTAATGCAGGAAGGCATTCTTCTCGAAGCCGATGTCCACGAACGCGGCCTTGAGGCCGTCCTCGAGGTTGCGCACTTTGCCCTTGAAGATACTACCGACGAGGCGTTCCTCGGTCGTGCGCTCGATGTTGAATTCCTCCAGCTTGCCATCCTCGGTGACGGCGACGCGCGTTTCGAGCATCTCGGCATTGATGATGACTTCCTTGTGGACGCGTTTTTCCGGGCGGATGAGCCGCTGGACCTTCTTGACGATATTGGCCGCGGCGGTGGTGATGGTCTCGATCAAACCCTTTGGCTGCTCGGGGATTTTGACCGGCTCGAACTGGTCCTCCGCGAGGGGCACGGCGGGCGCCGGTTCATGCCGGTGGTCATGCGACGGCGCCGGGCTGGCGGGCGCCGGGGCGGGCTCGGGTTTACCCTCGGCCGGCAAGCCGGCCGCGATGTTTTCGGCGCGCTCGATTTCGTGCAGGTGGCGTTTCTCGAACAGGCGGTCGCTGCCGCCCTGTTCGCTGACCACGTCGGCGCGGGCTTCCACGGCGTCGCGGTCGCTTTTCTGGTGGGCGGGATTCAAGCCGCCTTTGGGCTTGAAACGCATTCCGCGGCGGCGCCGCGAGAAGCTATTATTGTTGCTCATGTTTCAGTATCCTTTTCGATGGATGTGGATGTTTTGCATCAAGCCCACGGCGATCAGAGAGCACAGCACTGAGGATCCGCCATACGATAGCAGCGGCAGTGGCACCCCCGTCACGGGCATGATGCGAATGTTCATTCCGATGTTGATGAATACGTGGCTGAAGACGAGCGTGACAACGCCCACCGCCACGAGCTTGCCCAGGCGGTCGCGCGCCTGGCCGGCGATTCTCAATCCGGTGAAGAGAACCACCGCATACAGCGCGATCACAACCACGCTGCCAACGAACCCTTCCTCCTCGGCAATCACCGAGAAAATGAAGTCGTTGTGTGCCACGGCCCGCGGCAGATAGCCCAGAGCATTCTGGGTTCCCTGCCGCCAACCTTTTCCGACGAGCCCACCGGAGCCCACGGAGATCAACGCCTGCCGCACGTTGTAGGCGTCGTCCAACTGACGCTGACGCAGGCGTTGCAAGTCTGCCGGGGTGGCGCCCGGCAGAGCAAAGTGTGTATAGTCCCTACCAAAGTAAATCATCAGCCGGTTGCGCTGATAGGTCTCCATGGGAATCTGCCAGCGCGGCGGCGCGAACAAGAGGTCCGCGACAAACACCGACGCCAGCAAACCGACCCCGACGATGAGCTTGACCAGGTACCGGCGCGGGGTGCCCGCGACCAGCATCATCACTAGGCCCGTCGGCAGCAACACGAGCGCCGACCCGAGATCCGGCTCCTTCAAAATCAACAGGAACGGCAGCATCATCAAACCGATGGCTTTCCAGAAAATCGCCGGCTGGCGCAGTTCATCCGGCGGCCGGCTCAGGAAATTGGCGCCCGCGAGAATGAACGCCAGCTTGGCAAATTCGCTCGGCTGGAACTGGAAAAACGGGAGATCGATCCACCGCCGCGCACCCCAGCCGTGGGTCTGGCCAATGTGCGGAATCAGCACCGCCACGAGGCACAGGACCATCGCCCAATACGCCACAAATGACCAGCGCGCCAGGGTGTGATAATCCACCACACAGAGCGCCACCGCCACAGCGCCGCCGAGCGCATACCAGATGTCCTGCCGGAACCAGGTCTGGGCGAACCAGATTTTTTCCGTCTCGACCGGGTTCACCATCGTGGCGCTGAACACGAAGGCGGTGCCGACCAGCATCAACCCGACCAGGGCCGCAATCTGCAGCCGGTCAAAGGATTCTCTGGTAGTTGGGCCCGTGGAAAACATGGTCATCTGGTCGCCAGGGTTTTTCCGCCGGCGGATTTTTCTTTCCCCAAAATGGTCTCGTAAATGTCATGCGCGATCGGCGCGCAAGTCAGGCCGCCGGAACCGCTGGCCGGCAAATCCACCTGCACCATCACCACGACGGCGTAGTGCGGATGTTCAAACGGCGCGAACGACGCGAACCAGTAGTTATAGCCGGTGAGCTTGTTCGCGCTGTCCTGTACCTGCGCCGTGCCGGTCTTACCGCAGATCCGCAGGCCCGGCACCACCGCCGCCTTGCCGGTGCCTTCCGCATCCTCGGTCTCCGCGAGCATGGCGTTGTGCAAGATATTGAGGCTCCGCGCGCTCACACCGATCCGGCCGCGCACCAGACCGGAGGGAAGATTCGTCGCCGTCTCGCGCGAGGCCGGGTCCTGCGGCTCGATCCGCGACACCAGCCGCGGCCAATAAACGGTGCCACCGTTGGCGATCGCCGAATAAACCACCGCCATCTGCAACGGCGTGACCTCCACCTCGCCCTGGCCGATGCACAGGTTGGCCGTATCGCCATCACTCCAACGATGATGAATGCGCTCCGACGACGGGAGGTTGCCGCCGGTTTCCTGCCGCGTCGGCAGATCCAGGTCCTCGCCGAGAAAGAATTTTTCCGCGAGCGCCACGATGCGATCCACGCGGGTTTGCAAGCCCACCTGGATGAAATACGAGTTGCTGGAGCGCTCCAAGGCGCGCTTGAAGTTGTATTCACCGGGCGGCGCGGTATCGTCAATTTTGCGCCGACCCACATAGACACAGCCTTTACCCGACCGGGTCGGATCCGCCTCGACCTCATAAATTTTTTCCGGATTCAATCCGGCTTCCAGCGCCGCGAGACCGACGATGACCTTAAAGATGGAACCCGGCGCGTAATTTTCCTGGGTCGCGCGGTTGATTTCCGGACGCAGCGTCACATCCGCCCGCCGGGCGGCTTCCCGCTGCTTCTCCTCCGGCGACAGGCCGCCGGTGAAATAGAGCGGGTCGATGGTGGGCGATGACGCCAGCGCCAGCACATCGCCATTCCGCACGTCCATCACGACCACGGCCGCCCGCGCGTCCGGCCCGCGATTCCGGGCCAGCGAAGCCTCGGCGGCGCGCTGCAAATCCAAATCCAGCGTCAGCACCACATTCTGCCCGGGCTCCGGCTGGCTCTCGATGGTTTCCGACTGCCGGTAGCCCTGGCTGTTGACCAGCAGCGATTCCGCGCCGGCGCGACCGCGCAACTCCTCATCGAAGCCGTATTCCACCCCGACCGCGCCCTTAAAATCCGGGATGCGATAATTGAAAACGGGATCTTCACCCTCGTGCGAATCATCATGGCGCTGCAGATAGCCGAGCAGGTGGGCCGCCGTGTTGCCGAGCGGATAGCTGCGCACGGACTGCAATTCCAGATCGGCACCGAGCCGGTTCGTATAATTTTCCTCAAACCGCGCGATTTGCGTCGGGTCGAGATTTTTCAGCACCGGAAAGGGCAGCGCCAGCCGCGCCGCATAATGGCGTTCAAACAACACCGGATCGAACGCCAGCGGCTGGCCGATTTTCTGGCTGACCTGCGCCACAATCCCGCCCGCCACGCGGATGCGCGCCGCTTCGCGCAGGGCTTGAAGTTGCTCCGGCTTGAAGGCGAATTGCTTCCGCTCCGCCTTGGTGAGTGAACGGCCCAGTCGTTTTTCCGCGTTGGCGATATTTTGTTTCTGCGCGGCGCGGGCGGATTTCAAAAGTTCACCGTAAGCCGTGTCGAACGGCTGATGCAAGTCATCGAGAAATAGGCTCAGATTATAGCGCGGCTGGTTCTCGGCCAGCACGCGGCCCTCGCGGTCGAGAATCTTGCCGCGCACGGCGGGCAACCGGATGGTGCGATACGCCTGCGTGTCCAGATGCGCCTGATATTCGCGCGACGACACCACCTGCACCCACCACAAGCCCGCCAGCAAAAGGCAAAGACCGGCCACCAGCATCATCGCCACCAGGCGAAGATGCGGCTCGTTCTTTTTCAGTTCGTCAAAAACCAACATTTGTTAAATTGTTCAATCGTTGAATGGTTGAAACGTGAACCAGGCGGTTGCCGCCGATTCAACGATGCAACCCTTCAACCATTCAACGACTCTAATTTTCATGGTCGCAATTTTTTCCGGCTGCGCTGGATTTCGCGGTCGATCCGGAAACCGGGTTCCACCCGTTCCTGATAGCCGAGCGCACGATGGCAAGCGGCCATCAGCTCAAAAATAAATGGCGTGGTCACCGCGCCAACCGCGGTCATCACAATCCATTGCCAGAGCGTGCCCCAACCCAGGAGCAGCTCCCGGCCGCCGCTCAACAAGAACAGCAGGGTCAACGCCGGCGCGGCGGCGCTCGCGACGGCACCAAGGACAAATTGCGCGAACGGCAGGTCGCGCAATATCAAATCGCGCCGCCAATAAAGCGGCCAGCCGATGAGGGCCAGCGGCAGGATGCTGATGCCCAGCGGATTGGCCGACAGCGCGTCGAACCAGAGACCTCCCAGCACCGACAGCAGGGCGATGGTGGGCAA
Organism: uncultured Verrucomicrobia subdivision 3 bacterium; assembly: GCA_903870815.1. Lineage (GTDB taxonomy): Bacteria > Verrucomicrobiota > Verrucomicrobiia > Limisphaerales > UBA11358 > UBA11358. Next base: position 1,936 of record CAIQEI010000056.1, on the reverse strand, counting down.
GCCGGTGTTGAGCGCGGCATAGACCATGAGCGCCGGCAGCAGATCCACCTGCGCGCCGAGCAGATGGCGCGGTGCCGACAGCGTGGCCTCGCCAAACACGGCGAGAAACGCGAAGGCCAGAATCAGGATGGTTCGGAAAATGTTCATGGAAACAGCACCCAGACTTGTTCCAACGAGCCAAGGTTCGCGTTCAGCTTCACCCGCGCGTCGGTATACAGCCCGTATTCGACGGAGCGCGAGTCCACGATTTGCCCAATGGGAATGCCTTTCGGAAAAACTTCGCCAAGGCCGCTGGTGATGACCGTCTGGCCAGGTTTCAAATTCGCGCTGCTGGCGAGATAGGTCAGTTCCACGAGCGACGTGTCGAGCGTGCCGCCGGCGATGAGCACGCCCATGTCACGGGAGGCGTTTTCCACCAGGGCGGAGACCCGGCAGTTCGGATCGCCGACGAGCACGACTTGCGCGTGGGTGAGGCTGACGGAGCTGACGCGGCCAACGAGTCCGGCATCGGTGATGACGGGCAGGTCTTCGCGGAGGCCGTCGCGGGTACCGAGATCGATCTGCACCGTGCGCCACCAGTTCGCCGGGTCGCGCATGACGACTTTGGCGAGCTTGAGCCTCCAGGGCACGGTCCGCTGCCAGTTGAAGAGCGTGCGCAGCTGGTCATTCTCGCGGGTGATGGCGAGGCTTTGGACGGACTGGGAGCGAAGCTGCTGGTTTTCGCGGCGAAGAGCATCAATCTGCTGGAGGAGTTCGCGGCGCGGCAGGACGGAATCGGCGAGGTCGGCGGGCAGTTGCTGGGCGGCTCCCGACAGACCGAACAGCGGGAGAAACCAACTGCCGACGGCGAGTTTGAGGCGCGCAGTGGCGCGCGTGGGCAGGCTTAACAGCACGATTGCCACGAACACCACCGCGCCGAGCGCCAGATAATTTTTTTGCTTAAACATCCGCAACGTGACGGCGATATCGCCGTCGTGCGGTGAACTCCCGGAAGAATCAGTATTTGGCGTTGGTCGCGACGCGTTTCAGGAATTCGATTTCCTGCAACACGCGCCCGGTGCCTTCGGCGACGGCGCTCATCGGGTCGTCGGCGAGATGCACGGGCAAACCGGTTTCGCCGGCCACGAGCTTGTCAATGCCCCGGATCAGCGAACCGCCGCCGGCCATGACCATGCCGCGATCCACGAGATCGGAGGCGAGTTCGGGCGGACAACGTTCCAGCGTGATGCGGATGGATTCGAGAATGCTCGAAAGCGGTTCCTGCAAGGCTTCGCGGACTTCCTCGGAACGGATGTTCAATGTTTTCGGCAGGCCAGAACCGAGGTCGCGGCCTTTGACATCCATCGTTAATTCCTGTTCCAGCGGAAAGGCGGAGCCAATACGAATCTTGATTTCTTCTGCGGTGCGTTCACCAATCATCATGTTGTAGGCACGCTTCATGTGGGCAATAATGGTGGCATCCAGTTCGTCTCCGCCCACCCTCAGGCTGCGGCTGAAGACGATGCCGGCGAGCGAGATGATTGCGATTTCGCAAGTCCCGCCGCCGATGTCCACGATCATGTTGCCCGCCGGCTCATGCACCGGCAGACCGACGCCGATGGCCGAAGCCATCGGTTGTTCGATCAAATACACCTCGCGCGCGCCCGCGTGCGTGGCGGAGTCTTTCACCGCCCGCTTCTCCACCTCGGTGATTCCCGAAGGCACGGCCACCACAACGCGTGGGGCAATGAGTTTCCGATGGTGAACCTTCTGGATGAAGTGGCGCAGCATCGCCTCGGTGATCTCGAAGTCGGCAATCACGCCGTCTTTCATCGGGCGGATGGCCACGATGTTGCCGGGCGTGCGGCCCAGCATCCGTTTTGCTTCGTCACCGACGGCCAGCACGTTGGTTGTGCCGGCCTGGATGGCCACCACCGAAGGTTCGCGCAGGACGATT
>CAIQEI010000055.1 GCA_903870815.1 uncultured Verrucomicrobia subdivision 3 bacterium | reverse complement strand
CGAAGCGGCTGATGGACTATGGCTTTCATGCACCGACGCTTTCGTGGCCCGTCGCCGGCACGCTCATGGTTGAGCCGACCGAAAGCGAATCCAAATATGAGCTGGACCGTTTCTGCGACGCGATGATTTCCATCCACGCCGAAATGACCGCCGTGGAAAATGGTTCTGCCGACGCGAAGAATAATCTGCTCAAAAACGCGCCGCACACGGCGGACCAGATCGCCAGCGACAATTGGAACCGTCCTTACCCGCGCGAGCAGGCGGCGTTTCCGGCCAAGAGTTTGCACGACTACAAATTCTGGCCGCCGGTCAGCCGCGTGGACAACGTCTTCGGCGACCGCAACCCCGTTTGCTCTTGCGCGGGGATGGACACTTACGCAAGCTGACCCAGCCATGAAAATCACCGATGTCCTGCGCGCGGAACACGCCGTGTTCCACAACCTGTTCGATCATATCGAGGCGACCGTGCCCCGGCTCAAGACGCTGGCGGAGGTGAAATTACTCGCCGCCGTCGTGGAAAAAGTCCACGGACCGCATTCTCAAACGGAGGATGACCTGTTCATCGAACCACTGGAGCCTTACTTCGACCAGATGGGGCAGCGGGAGACTTTTCACGACGAGCACGAGCACATCGAAGCGGCGCTGCTCAAAGTGCAAAAAACCAAGACGTTCAAGGACGCAAAAAAAATCCTGCTCAATGCCATCGCCGCGTCGCGCAAGCATTTTGACAAGGAGGAACGAATCGTGTTCCCGCTCGCCGAACGCGTACTCAAGGCGAAGACCTTGAGCGAACTGGGCAAGCAGTGGCTACACCGCCGCGAGGTGGAAGCGAAATAATCAGGCAATCTTAATCCCCACCGGGCAATGGTCGCTGCCCAAAACGGCGGGACGAATGAAGGCTTTTTTCAAACGCGGGCGCAGCGATTGGGAGAGGAGAAAATAGTCAATGCGCCAGCCGACGTTCCGCGAACGCGCGCCGCTCATCGGGCTCCACCAAGAGTAATGTCCCCCGCCCGGTTCAAACTCGCGGAAGGTATCCACAAAACCGGCCTTCACAAAGGCGCTGAAACCGTTGCGCTCCTCGATGGTAAAGCCGTGGTTGCGGACATTGGCCTTGGGATTGGCAAGGTCAATTTCCATGTGTGCCACGTTGAGGTCGCCGCAAAAAATCACCGGTTTTTTCATCTCCAGTTTTTTGAGGTAGGCGAGGAAATCCTTGTCCCAGACCTGACGGTAAGGCAGCCGCTCCAGTTCGCGCTTGGAATTCGGCGTATAAACGTTCACCAGAAAAAAATCTTTGTATTCGGCGGTGAGCACTCGGCCTTCCCGGTCGTGTTCGACAATACCCACGTGCGGCAGAACTTGGATCGGGCGCTCCTTCGTGAAAATGGCGGTGCCGGAATAGCCCTTCTTTTCGGCGCTATTCCAGAACGTCGTGTAGCTCGCTGGCCAGAGCTGCTCCACTTGGTCGGGCGTGCATTTAGTTTCCTGCAAACAAAGGACATCGGGCTGCTCGCGGTCGAGATATTCAAGAAAGTTTTTCTTCAGCACGGCGCGCAGGCCGTTGACGTTCCAGGAAATGAGTTTCACGGCGGAAAGGTTACCCAAAAGTCACGCCGACGCAAAGCTGCCATTCAACAATCACAGCGCATGTGCTTGTATACAAGCTACTTTCAACAACCTTGAAACAAATTCAGAGGTTCCGGCGTCCAATGCTGCATGAAGACAATTTTACTGACGATATCGACTTTGCTTACGGTGGTCTGGCAGGCAGCGGCGCAAACGAACGAAATGAACCCTGCCGATTCCAAGCCGCTACCGACCATGGATTTTTTGATCCAACGGGTGGTCGCCCGCGCAATCGACCAGGAGGACAAAAACGACAATTTGTTCAACCGGAACTACCAATACCTCCGCACCCGGACGTGGGAATACCGCAATAGCAGCGGCGTATTGAAAAGCCGCGAGGAAAAGCAAAGCCTGGAAAACAAGCAGCAGCGCAGCGCAGCCAACGCCGCCCCGCCCGGCCCAGCCAGCCAGCCGGTCTCCCCGCCACCCACCGCGAAGGATGAGCCGGTTTCCGATACGCATTCGAACATCCGGGGCAAGGCGCTGAAAGTGAAAAATTATTCGATCCCAAATCTGGTCAACCGGTTTCAATTCAAACTCGCCGGGCGGGAAAGGGTCAACGGCCGGCCGGCGCTCGTGGTGGATTTCAAGCCGGCGAGCGGAAAGCTGCCGGTGAACGGATTAGCGGATAAGTTCATCAACAAAGCCGCCGGCCGGGTATGGATCGACGAGGAGGATTACGCCATCGCGCAGGCCCAGTTGCATCTGACCGAACCGGTCAGCGTCCTTGGCGGCCTCGTCGGGGCCGTGTGGAAGTTCACCTACGAATTCACCCGGGGACGGACGCCGGAAGGCTACTGGTTTGCGCGCAACATGGACTGGCATCTTGAAGGCCGTGAAGTTGTGATCAACCGCATCGTGGATTACCACGAGCGGAAGCTCAACGAACAGAAAATCACGATGACCACAAGCGGGCGTTGACGACCTCGCTAGCTGGCATACTGGAAAACGATCACGCTTAAAGGCGGCAGAAAAAATCCGGCGGACGCCGGCTGGTTGTGCAGCGGAATATTTTCCGCCTTGACGCCTCCCCCATTGCCGCTGTTGCTCCCCGCATAGATACCCGCGTCACTGTTCAATACCTCCTGCCACCGGCCGACCCGGGGCACACCGACGCGATAGTTGGG
>CAIQEI010000054.1 GCA_903870815.1 uncultured Verrucomicrobia subdivision 3 bacterium | reverse complement strand
GTTTTGCCGACCATGACGCGGTATTTTTCACCGGCAGGAATCCATTGTTGCAGGCCGGGATTGGGCCAGAACCATGCGACGGTCGGCGTACTGGTCATGGCGGCCAGATGCAGCGTGCCCGTATCGCCGCAAAAATGAAGGGCACTATGCTGGATGACCGCCGCGAGCTGGGTAAGGTTCAAAGTGCCCGCCAGCACGCGCCATGGCCGGTGCGGCAGCATGGCGAGCAGCGCCGTCATTTTCTCCTGCTCGCGTTCCGTCGGCGCGCAGGAGAGGACGATTTTCATTTCTGGAAATTGTAGTTCCAGCGCGGCCATGAATTCCACGAATTGCGGGGGCGACAATTCCTTGTAATCGGCGGTGGTGAACGGACTGATATGGAAATAATGCCCCGTGTCGGATTCGTTAATCCCGGCGGCACGCAAACTGTCCGGATTAATTTCCGCGTGAAATTCCGGTGGCGCGGTCGGAAAGCCGGCCTTTTCCAGACAACGGCAGCGCTGGACATAAATCGGCTCCGGCTTGAACGGATGCTGGACATGCGCGGTGAACATCCGCCGCCAAAACAGCGGACCGCCATCCTCCGGCCGCCGGCCCAACCGTTCGCGGGCGCCGCTGAAAAAAGTCAGCCAACTCGAGCGGTCAGAGCCGTTAAGATTGATAAGCACATCAAACTTTTCGCGCCGGAGCGCGGCCACCATCTGGATATTTTCACGCAACGTGGCGTGGCGCGGAAACCGCATGTAGCCCCAGGTGCGGTTAACCCACGGCACACAATCCATGAGCGAGATGACATGGGTGGAAACAGCCACATGCAGTTCGGCCTGTGGATACGCCTGGCGCACTATCCAGAGCGCCGGCAACAGGTGCACCGTGTCGCCCAGAAAACCAAGGTCGAGCACCATGACTTTTCTGGCATTGCCGGTTCGCCGGAGAAAATCATCGGTACTGGTTACAGCCATTGGCCATAGCCTAGCGTGAAAAGCAGCGGCAACAAGTTGGAACTGCGCAGCACGTTTTTTAAATTATTCCGCGATCGAACCCCACAAACCGGCTCTTTTCTTTGGGGAAACCGCCCGCTACCATTTACAGAATCGTCAATGAGTTTGCTCGACAAAATGGTCAAGCGTTTTTTCTGGAGGCCAAGCGGATGCATCCCGTCTATGCAATTACTGGATGCCTCGCACGGCCTGCTGATCCGGCATGATGTCGCAAGGGAAATTCGTGTCGCAGGTCTGGAACAACATCCCCTGACCGTGGTCGAACTGGCCGCCGGCAAAGTAGTCGGCGACCTGCGGTTGGTGGCGACGCGTGATGACGTGGTCGTAGGCGGCCTGCAGACGCTTTTTGGCTGCGACGATCCCGGGAACCATTACGCGCTGAAGCGGCGACGCCTCCGGCAACTGAAATTTAGGCGGGGAACCGCCATTCTGTTGGGCGTGGCCAACAGCGACAACTACTATCACTGGTTGATGGACGCGGTACCCCGTTGGAAAATCCTCCTGGCCGCCAACATCCTCAAGTATGACTTTGTATTGCTTCCCGGCCAACCCTCCCAGTTTCAGGAGGAAACCTTGGACCGGCTGAAAGTGCCGCCCGAAAAACGACTGCGCTGTTCGAAAAACCTCGTCCACCAATTTGATCGACTGGTCGTGCCCTCCATGGGTTTCCCCTTGGAGGAGGTCACGCCTTGGGCCTGCGAATGGGTCCGCTCGCTGTTCCCGGAGAAGATTTCCGGACCGGGAAAAATATACCTCACCCGACGTGGGGCTGGGCGGCGCCGCCTCGTTAACGAAAGCGAAATCGAAACAATTTTGGTCTCACGGGGCTTCACCATCATCCAGCCTGAACAATTGAGCGTCGCCGAGCAGGCGGGAATATTCCGCTCGTCCCGCTGGGTCGTGGCGCCCCATGGCGCAGCGCTCACCAACGTGGTCTTTATGGAACCCGGCGGCTCCGTGGTGGAATTATTCCACCCAAGACACAAGAACCGTTGCTATGTCAACCTTGCGGCGGTGGGCGGACATCGTTACGCAAGCCTAGACGGATATATCACGAACAACACAGGTGACCGGCAGTTGGAATACCGGATTGACGTTGCCTCCGTACTAGAAATACTCGAACAAATTAATTGACCCAATATGCCCGAATCAAGAAATGTAATCCTCACTACCGTTCAAGGTGTGGATTTTGATTACGTTGCGCCGTTCCTATTTTCCCTGAAGCAT
>CAIQEI010000053.1 GCA_903870815.1 uncultured Verrucomicrobia subdivision 3 bacterium | reverse complement strand
TCTCCGGAGTGACTGGAGTTCAGACGTGTGCTCTTCCGATCTACCCATCCCACCACCGGCGAACCACGCCAGCGGCTGGTCCACCGCCGTGTCGCCGTTATACCACATCGCCCCTTCTACCTGGCCGCTGTCGTCCACGTCCATCGGCGTTGCCGTGCCGACCACGAATTCCTGCGCCGGCAATAATAGCGGCTGGCTGGAGTTGTTCTCTATGCGTACGTCGGCCAGCACGAGAAAATTGGAACTCAACTGAAAGTTTTTCACCAGCCGCAAGCCGCTGGAAAAGGATTTTTCCATGCGCACGCCGGTCGCGGTTTGGGTCAGCGCGAAATTGCCGTCGCCGATCAGGCTTTCGCCGCCGAGAATCGCCAGCGCCGGTACCGTCGTCCGCGCATTCAGGGCCGTGACCGTCGCCCCATTGGTGACTTGGTCTTTCCAGCGCGCCGAAACTGTTTGGGGATAATCCAATAGTTCGATTAGCTTCAAGCCGCCGCCGCGTGAGGTGAAGGTGTAGCGCGCTCGGCCGTTGGTCAGCACCAACGTCTGTTCCGGCGCATTGGTGTCGAAAACAACCGCTGGTGCGGGCGTAGTGTCGGTTAGGGGCGCCGCTGGCACGGAGTTGGAAAGAGCCGCTTGGGCCCGGGCGATTTGATTGGTCGCGGCAAATTGCGCCTGTTGTTGCGCCTGTAGTTCGGTGAATTTTTTCTGCTCCACAAACCACCAGCCGAGCAGCAGCACGCAGATTGAAATGACGATGATTCCTGTTTTATCCATGAAGCGAAATGAATTGTGGGGTTTTTTCCGGCACCGGGTCGTGGCCGCCGCCGCCCCACGGGTGGCAGCGGCATATCCGTTTAGCCGCCAGGGCCGTCCCCTTTAGCGCGCCCAGCTCGCGCACCGCGTCCAGGGCGTAAGCCGAACAGGTCGGCGTGAACCGGCAACCGGAAACGCCCCCGAATAAAAAGGTCTGGGCCGGTGAAATCGTCAGGTGGTACGCGCGAACCGTAAAAATCAGGAAATGTTGGAGCGGGTTCACGGTTTAGTTTTTAAGCAGGCTGGCGCGGCGGAGCGCGGCGAGAAAATCTTTTTCCACATCGGCCAGACCTTTCCCGGCGATAGAGTTGCGCGCGACCAGCACGATTTCCACCGGCGGAGTGATTTCATGCTGGTGCAGCCGGAAACTTTCGCGAAGCAGTCGCCGGGCGCGGCTGCGGGCCGGTGCGCCGCCGATTTTTTTGCTGGTTACGACGCCCAGTTTGGGTGCGGAACCGTCCGGCAATTTGCTCCAGTTCGCGATGAGGCAGCCCAGCGCGAGCCGTTCTCCGCGCAGCCGGATGCGCGCAAAATCGCGGTTTTGCGCGAGCCGCGACGAGCGGCCCAGGCGCAGGCGTTTCGGCGGCGCGGGATTCACAAACTCAGACCGGCGTCAGGCGCTTGCGGCCGTTGCGGCGGCGGTTGGCCAGCGTGGCCTTGCCGCTCTTGGTGGAATTGCGGTTCAGAAACCCGTGCTGGCGTTTCCGGCGGATTTTTGACGGTTGATACTGGCGTTTCATAAAAACTTAAAATTCGTTCCCGGCGCAAAAACCGGAGCGTGGGAGAATAGCAGTGACCGGCTTTGTGTCAAGGCAGCCTTCGCGGTTATTTCAGGTTCTGCGCGCTCAAGCCGGCGAGGTAGTTGGAATAACCCAGGCCGTAATGTCCCAGCCGGGGCAGGGTATTCGGGTTAAACGGATCAAATGGCTGCCAAATTTGACGGCGAATCGTTGGGTCCATGAACACTTCGGAGCAAATCAGGCAATTGATTTGTTTGCCGGGCGTGAGCGAGAGGCTCAAACACGGCCAGGCCCAGTCAAAGCGCCCGCCGATGGCGTCCGGATGCAGTTCGCGGCCCAGCATTCCGTCCGCCGCCAGCACGGTGGACCGGAGCGGAAAAATGCCGCGCTTAGCCACAAGCGTTTCCTGCATCCAGACGACGTCGCGATACCAGAGCGCGGTGATGGAAAGCTGCCAGAGCGATTGCGCCAACAACATCATGGCGGCTAGTTGCACCAGCCGCGAACGGCCTGCTTCCATCCAGGCCGGGCGAAATCGCAGGATCAAAGCCACGGGCAGCAATCCCAGGGGCACCAGTAGGTCCAGCACTCGATTGTCGTATTGCAGCCCAGTGTCGAAGGTTCCTGGCGCGAGGAATGGACCGGTGCCCCAGACTAGCACGAAGGCAACCAATAAATACTTTCCCGTCTTTCCGGAAAGCCAGTGCCAGATGTTTTCGGATCGGCAGGCTGATACGGCCAGCCCGCACCAAAGCAGCGTCCATTTCACCGTCCAGCCCGTATGTTGCAAAAAACCCAACGTGCCGGCTTTGAAGCCGGAGAAGTTGCCTGGCATTTCCGGCATTAGCACCGAATAGATCCCGTTGGCCATGCTCACAGAAAACAGGCCTGCCGCCGCAAAAAAAACTACGGACGGCCAGCCGGAATTCGCCCGTTTTTCCTGTGCCGAACGCCACAGCGACAGCATGGCTAGCGGACAACACAGGAAAATTTGCGATTCATAACTGAATTGCAGGCCAACCGCCATGGCCAGCAGAATCAGTGAAGCGGTGAGGTTTAACGGGCGCGCAAATAACAGAACAAAGAGCGCCGGCCAAAACATCGCGTGGGCCACAATATGCTCGCTGACGGCCAGACTGGCGACGTTCAAATACCCGACGGCGCAAGCGGTCACCGCCAGCCAGAAATTTTCCCGCGAAAGCCAGCGGCACACCAGCAGCGCCAGCGGCCACGGTAGGTAACATCCCATTCCGAAGGCGAGCCGCAACAGCGAAAGGTTGGTCACTCCCAATTTGACCGCCAGTACCAGGGGAAACTGGTAGATGAAAACGGCAAAATGCCGTGACCACATGAATGTCGCAATGTTTTGCGTCTCCAAAACCCGAACAAATTCAAAGGCCCCGTCCGCATACAGGCAGCAACTGGTGAAAATCGCCGCCAGAATCCAGACGAAAAAAACGCCAATGGCCAGTGGCATCCAGTTCCTATTTGGCAATGGGGGGCGGTTCACGTTGCCAAAATCACTTTACATTCAATTCCCGCATGATGCCGAATTTTTCGATGCGTTTGCGCAGGGTGGCGCGGGTGATGCCGAGCAGTTTCGCCGCGTTCACCTGGTTGTCGTTCGTCTCTTTCAAGGCCTGAATCACCAGTTCACGTTCGACGGCGGGGATGATCTTCAATTTCGGATCGCGTTTGGCCAGTTGGAAAAGCTGGCGCGCGAGCGTGGCGGCATCGCCGTTGGTGCCGTCTCCGCTGGTGATGGCTGCGGGCGGCGCGGCCACGCCGGTGGCGGCCCCGGAGATTTCCGGCGGCAGATCACCCGGCAGGATGGCGTCGCTCTTGGCCAGGACGTGCGCGCGGCGGATGGCGTTCTCCAGTTCGCGCACGTTGCCGGGCCAGTGATACTTTTCAAACAGCTTCACGGCGGCGGTGGCGATGGATTTCGGCGGGCGCGATAGCTCGCGGGCGATTTTCTCCAGGAAATAATTGACCAGCAGCGGAATATCGTCGCGGCGCTCGCGCAGCGGCGGCAGGTGAATCCGCACGACGTTCAGCCGATAGAACAAATCCTCGCGGAACTGGCGCGCGGCCACGGCGGCTTCCAGCGGCTTGTTGGTGGCGGCGATCACCCGCACGTCCACCTGGAGCGGCGAGTTACCGCCGACGCGCTCGAAGGTGCCGGATTGCAGCACGCGCAGGATTTTCGTCTGCGTCGCCGGTGTCATGTCGCCGATTTCATCCAGGAAAATCGTGCCTTTGTTGCATTGCTCGAATTTGCCGATGCGCTGGACGGTCGCGCCGGTGAAGGCTCCTTTTTCGTGGCCGAAAAGTTCGCTTTCCAGCAGTTGCTCGGGAATCGCGGCGCAGTTGACAGCCAGGAACGGCTGTTGCGCGCGGTCGCTGTGATGGTAAATGGCGCGGGCGACGAGTTCCTTGCCGGTGCCGCTTTCGCCGGTGATGAGCGCGGTGGTGTCGGTCGCGGCAATCTGGCCGATCAGTTTGAACACCTGCTGCATCGGCCCGCTGCGGCCGATGATGCCGAGTTCGTAATCCTCGGATTCAAGCAGCGGCGCGTAGGAAACGACCTGTTTCATGTCGCGCGCGGCCTTCAGCGCGTTGGCGATGACTTCCTTGAGCTTGGGAATGTCGAACGGCTTGAGCAGATAATCGTAGGCGCCGAGCTTCATGGCCTCGATGGCGGTCTGCGTGGTGCCGTAGGCGGTCATCAGGATGACGAGCAGCTTCGGGTCGGTCGCGCGGATTTTGCGCAGCGTTTCCATGCCGGTCAGGCCGGTCATGCGCACGTCCATCAGCACCAGGTCGGGCTTGAACTTGGGTATGACCCGCAACCCCTCTTCGCCGCTGCCGGCCGTGGCCAGCTCGATCTCCTCCGAGGCGAGGATCCGTTGCAGCGAATACCGCACGTCCTCTTCATCGTCAATCAAAAGCAATCTGCTCATTTTGTCAAAGCATAATCAAATATTGGCCGGCGCGCAGCGAATTTTATAAGCCCAAAACCGGATTCGCTGTTTGACCGGGCTGGTGCGCTGACCTAAACTAATCGCCCATTTTGGATTTATGGATTTAATATGAAGATCATTATTTGCGACCCCATCTCACCCAAAGGCATCGCGCTGCTTCAGCAGCGCCCGGAATTTAACGTCGTCGTTCTGCCCAAGCGCCTGTCCGAGGCGGAGCTTCTGCCCCTGGTGGCCGATGCCACCGCGCTGGTTGTCCGTTCGGAAACCAAAGTCACCAAAAAAGTCATCGAGGCCGCGAAACAGTTGCGCGTCGTGGGCCGCGCCGGCGTGGGCGTGGATAACGTGGATATCGAAGCCTCCACGCAGCACGGTGTCGTGGTGATGAACACGCCCGGCGGCAACACCGTGACGACAGCGGAGTTGAGCTTCGCCATGCTGCTTTCGCTGGCTCGCAAGGTGCCCCAGGCGGCGGCGACGATGATTGCCGGTAAATGGGACCGCAAATTGTTCCAGGGCGTGGAACTGGCCGGCAAGACCCTCGGTGTGCTGGGCATGGGCCGGATTGGCACGGAAGTCGCCAAGCGCGCCATCGCCTTCGGCATGAAGGTCGTGGCCTATGATCCGTACCTCACCGAAGACCGCGCAAAAGCCATCGGTGCCGAGTTCGCGCCCGAAGTGGATCATGTTTATCGTGAAGCTGATTTCATCACCGTCCACATGCCGGTGACGAAGGAAACCAAAGAAATGCTGAACGCGGCCGCGTTTGCCAAGATGAAGCCCGGCGTGAAAATTGTGAATTGCGCGCGCGGAGAAATCATCTCCGAAACCGATTTGATCGCGGCGCTGGAATCGAACAAGGTGGCCGGCGCGGCGCTGGACGTCTTTGCCGTGGAACCGTTGCCCGCCGATCATCCGTATCGCAAGCAGCCGAATTTGATTCTCACGCCTCACCTCGGCGCCAGCACGGAGGAAGCGCAGGAAAAATGCGGGATTGAAGTCGCTGAAGTCATCGCGGGCTACCTGCTCACCGGCGAAGTCCGCAACGCGGTCAACCTGCCGTATCTCGACGCGAAAACCTACGAGCAGGTGAAGCCGTATCTGCCGCTGGGCGAGGCGCTGGGCAAGCTGCTGGCGCAGCTCACCCCGGCGAGCGCCGACCGCCTGCACATCACTTATGGCGGCAATGCCCGGCTGCTGCCGAACATCGACCCCGTGACGCGCGCGATTCTGCGCGGCTTTTTGTCCACGAGCAATTTGAAGGATGTGAACAATGTCAATGTCCGCAGCGTGGCGCAAAGCATCGGCATCACCGTCGAGGAAAAAAAATCGGACGAGCCCGTGACGTTCAACGAATGGGTGCATGTCCAGGTCTTCAGCCAGGGCAAGAAATTGATTTCCGCGGGCGGAACCTTTTTTGGTTCGCCAAACAATCCGCGGATTGTTCGGTTGCACAGCCAATCGGTGGAAATTCCCGTTACCGGCACGCTGCTCCTATTGAACAACGCCGACAAGCCGGGCATCGTCGGCCATCTCGGCACGTTGCTGGCCAAACATAAAGTGAACATCGCGAGCATGAGCCTGGGCCGCGACACGGTGGGCGGTCTGGCCTTGACGGTCTTGAGCCTGGATAGCGTTCCGCCAGCAGCGGTCTTGGATGAACTGAAAAAAGACGCTGACATTAGCAATGTAAAAGTGGTAAGCTTGTAACCCTGTTTTTGAACCGAAACGCAACTTGTCAGTCCAATTGACCAAATGAAATTAAAATTGTCCGTATTCGCCGCGCTGATCGTCGGCGGGATTTCCGCCCTGGCCGTAACCGCGCCCGTGGTTTTGCCGGCCGGCACCAACTCGAGCCCGGAGGCGACGATGAAGGCGCTCTTCGGCGACCCGGCCATCGTCAAAGCCAAGGGTTTTGAAATCAAGCAGAGCGAGCTGGACCAGGTTTTGACCGGTGCGAAGGCCAACGCCGCCTCGCAGGGCCAGACGCTGCCGCCGGAATTTACGGTGGCCATCCTGAACCAGCTGATCACCATCCAGGTGCTGCTGCAAAATGCGACGCCGGCCGACCACGCCGCCGGGGCTGTCGAGGCGGAACTGCAATACACGAATCTCCTCAAGCGGTTCGGTTCGACCGAGGCCTTTGAGCGCCAGCTCAAGGCCGTGGGCATGACGGTGGACGAATTGCGCGCCAAGGCCCTGCAGGAGTCTGTTGCCAAGGCCACGCTCAAACGCGAGTTGAACATTGTTGTCACCGACGACCAGGCCAAGGCGTTTTATGCCAAGCACGCGGCGGATTTTGAACAGCCGGAGATGGCTCACGTCCGGCACATCCTGTTGATGACGGTGGATCCGGAAACACGCATGTCCTTGCCGACGAACACCATCGCTGCCAAACGCAAGCAGATCGACGACCTGCTCAAGCAGATTCGCGCCGGCGCCGATTTCGCCGCGCTGGCGGGCCATTATTCGGAAGACCCCGGCTCCAAGGAAAAAGGCGGGGAACTGCCGGAATTTTCCCATGGCCAGATGGTGCCGGAGTTTGAATCCACTGCGTTTTCATTGACCAACAATCAGGTCAGCGACGTTGTTACCACGCAGTTCGGCTACCATATCATTAAGATGATCGACAAGACGCCGGCCAAACAGTTTGCCTATACCGACCCGCTGCCCAAGATCAACAAGACCGTCGCCGAAATCTGCAAAACCGAGGTGGAGACGCAAAAAATCAAGGAGCTCGCGCCGGATTACATCAAGCAACAGCGCCAGGCACAGCAGGTCGAAATCGTCGACCCCGCGCTCAAGGCGCTGGATGAAAGCGTCCGTGCCCAGGCCCAGACCGCCGACGCCAAGGGGGCCTTGGCCGATCCGGCGAAGTGAGCAGGCTTGACAACTCAAGGCCACGGCGGACAAATTAACGTTATGAAGATAAAGACCGTCATCATCATTCTGGCCGTTGTCGCCGTCGGCTTGCTTATCGGGCTGATTGCCGTCAAAAAGCAGGGCGATGACCGGCATGTTGCCGACGTGAGTTCCATCGTGGATTTTTCCAATCAGGTGGTGAGCGCCAGCCTGAAGATCAACGACCTCAACCAGGTCAACCTCATGCTCACGAATGACCTGGCGGTGAGCCAGCAGCAGGCTGAGTTGTTCTCGAATAATCTGGCCGCCGCCATCGTCACCATCGCCGACACCAAGGTCACGCTGGCCAGCACCCAGAATCAGGTCACCAACCTCAATGCCAGGATCACTGACCTGGAAACCGCGAATAAGCAACTCGACCAGCGTTCCAGCGAACTGACCAACACGATTGCCCAGTTGAATAGTCAGATCGAGGACACGCGCAGCCAGTTGAATACCGCCCAGACCAATAATGCCTTCCTCCAGCAGGAGCTTCAGCGGCAAATGGCGGAGAAGGCCGAAATCGAACACAAGTTCAACGACCTCGATGACCTCCGCCAGCAGGTCAAAAAAGTCAAGACCGACCTGTACGTCACTCGCCGGCTGCAGTTGATGAAAAACGACAACAGCCAGAAAAAAGGCTCCCAGTTGCTTATGGAGCGTGCCGTTCTGGTTACAAACGCGCCCGCCGCGCCGAACTACGGTCTCAATGTCGAAGTTGGCTCCGATGGGTCGGTGAAGATAATTCCGCCGCTCGGTGTGTCCACTAACGCCCCGGCGCATTGAACCGCGCCTGCGTTTGCTAGCCGTCTCCGATTTGCCATGCCCACCTACGAATATCGTTGCGAAAAGTGCGGCCATGAGTTCGAGACCACCCGTTCCATGACGGCCCCGGCGCTGAAAATCTGCCCCCAAGAACTTTGCCCGCGAAAAAAATGGGGCCGCGGCAAGGTGGTAAAAAAAATCAGCGCGGGCACCGGGCTGCTCTTCAAGGGCGGCGGATTTTATATCACCGATTACCGCAGCGAAGGCTACAAGCAGGCGGCGAAAAAAGAATCCGCGCCCGCCAAGGCCGAGCCGAAAGCCGAAGCCAAGCCCGCCGCCAAGCCGGAAAAAAAATGAACCGTTCGCGCCCGGTTTGCGCGCTGGTTGCCGGCCTGCTCCTCTTCCTCGCCGCCGCCCGCGGCCAGCCGGCTTTGCTCCCGCCGCCCGCCACCAGCAGTGTTTCCGGACAGTTCCTGGTTTCCCTCGCCCCGGCCCTTAATCCGTATTTCCACCGGCTGGATCCGGGCACCAACGGCGGCCTGCTCCGGTTGGAACCGTCGTTGCTGGCGGTTTCCGCCGAACGGTTCAAATCTGCCCTCTGGCGGGAAATCGGCCTGCCCCCGGATTCGCCGTGGAGCGGCAAAATATTTCTCGTGCTCCATCCGGCGCGCTCCCTCGACGAACCGCTGACGCTCACGGTCCAGCCTTTTCTTGGCCGCTGGAGCTACCGGTTGGAATTGCCGGACCTGATTTCCCGCGAACGTTGCGGTCGCGCCCTGGCCTCCGTCTTGCTGTTGGAAATCGCCAATCGCTCCGCTTCGCCGGCGCATTCCGCCGCGGTTCCCGCTTGGTTGCCGGTGGGTTTGGCCGGGTTGGTCATGACGCAAGACGAGGGTGAATTATTTTTGTCCCGGCCCAACAAAAATGTGGCCGCCGTCGCCGTTACCCGGTCGGGGCCGGCGATGATGCCGGAAGGCATGGCGCTGACCCGGTTAAACCATGAGCAGCAGGGCCTCGACCCGCTGGCCGGCGCGCGCCGGGTGCTGCAGCAATCCCCGGCCCTCACCTTCGAACAGTTGAGCTGGCCGTCGGAGGCGCAGTTGGACGGCGCGGATGGCGGCGTCTATTACGCCAGCGTCCAGTTGTTTGTTCACGAGCTGCTCGCCGTGGACTATGCCCCCGCCAAGGTGCGCTCGTTTCTGGCGCAGTTGCCGGCGTGTGAGAACTGGCAAGCGGCCTTCTTTGACGCGTTCCGTGAAAATTATCGCGCGCCGCTGGACGTAGAAAAATGGTGGGCGCTCCGGGTGGTCGCTTTTGCCGCGCGCGCCCCAGGCCCGCTCTGGACGCCCGCCTTCAGTCGCGATCAACTCGAGGCCGCGCTGGCCGTGCCGGTGAGCCTTCGCAACGGCTCGAACGCCCTGCCGTCCTATGCCGAAATCACCTTCCAGTCCGTCCTCCGGAATTTTGCGCCGCCCCGGCAGCGGGAAATCCTCCAGGCCCGCCTGCGTAATCTCGAACTCGTACAACTTCGCCTGACGCCGGAGTTGGCGGCAATCGCGGCCGGCTATGGCCAGGTCCTGGCGGAGTATCTCGGCGAGCGCAAGCAGGGCTTCTTTCGTCGCCGGCCGGGACCCGCCGCCACCCTGAAACAACTGGACGCCCTGGACCTCCGCCGGCAGGAAGTGGAGGCCAATTTGAAGCTGGGCGCTTTGCTGCCGGATTTGAACCACAATCTGCCGTAGCCGGTCAACTTGACAGATAGCGAATCGAAATTATAGTGCGCCATTGAAAATGCAGGCTGAAAAGTCATCCCAAGACAGCGGGGAGCCGCCGTCGTGCCGCTCCTTGGCAACGTTGAAAAAATTCTCCTCGGCCGGGCGCGGCTTCTGGGCCGACGTTTCTGAGAGCGACTGGAACGACTGGCGCTGGCAGCTCAAGCACCGCATCACCTCGGTTGAACAGTTGCAGAAATTTCTCCCCACGCTCACGCCGGAGGAATTTGCCGGGGCCAGACTCGCGAATTCAAAGCTGGCGCTCGCCATCACGCCGTATTTTTTCAACCTGATTGATCCGGCGGATGAAAACTGCCCCATCCGGCTGCAGGTCATTCCCAAGCTCGCCGAGACTCGTACGGCGGCGTGGGAAATGTCCGATCCGTGCGGCGAAGATTCCCATTCACCGGTGCCCGGCCTCGTCCATCGCTATCCCGACCGCGTCTTGTTTCTGGTGACGGACCGCTGCGCCTCCTATTGCCGTTACTGCACCCGCTCGCGCCTCGTCAGTAATGCGACCGGCTACGATTTTCATCCGGAATTCGACAAGCAGATCGCCTACATCGCCGCGCATCCGGAAATCCGCGACGTGCTCTTGAGCGGCGGCGACCCCCTGCTCTTGAGCGACGAGAAGCTGGAAAATCTGCTGGGCCGCCTGCGCGCGATTCCCCACGTGGAATTTTTGCGGATTGGCTCGCGCATTCCGACATTTCTGCCGCAGCGCATCACGCCGGAATTGTGCGCCATGCTGAAGCAGTTTCATCCGCTCTTCCTAAGCATCCACTCCAACCACCCCCGCGAGCTCACCACGGAGGTCCGCGACGCCCTCGGCCGCCTGGCCGACGCCGGCATTCCGCTCGGCAACCAGACCGTGCTGCTCAAGCACGTCAACGACGACGCGGAGGTCATGAAAGCGCACCTGCAAAAGCTGCTCATGTGCCGCGTGAAACCCTATTACATCTACCAGTGCGATCTCATCGCCGGCTCCGCCCATCTGCGCACCAGCGTGCGTCAGGGCGTCGAGATCATGGAAAAGCTGCGCGGTCACACGACCGGCTACGCCGTGCCGACCTACGTCATTGACGCGCCCGGCGGCGGCGGCAAGGTGCCGGTCAGCCCCGAATATGTCCTGAGCCACAACGCCGACCGCGTGGTCATCCGCAACTTCGAGGGGAAGATTTTCGAGTATCCCGAAGCCGCCGACGGCACGCCGCTCTTACCCCCTCCGAAAGAAATCGAAGAGCCGGAGTTAGTTTGAGATTCGCACAGTTTCGAAGAATCTGGCTGCGCGCTATTCGGCTGTCAATTTTCTATCAATTTCCGAGCCGTGATATGTTTATTTAGCGCCGTAGGCGCGACATCTTTGTAGCAAATCAAACCGAAAATTCCACCAGCCCCGTCGGGGCGGCATATTCTTTGCCGGAAGATTTCGCTCCCATTGGCTTTCGAGCCGTAAAGTTTGCTTGGTGTCTTCGCGGCTTCGTGGTTAAACTTTTCGCGCATCGTCAGAAACAAAGGAAACACCATGGCCACATCGCATACTTGGAAGTTCTTCCGCGCCGGCGGATTTAATCAGGTCGTCATCGGTTCCGGGGCCGACCTCCTCAACCTCGACCAGCTCGACCAGAAACTCTGGGTCGCGCTCGCCTGCCCCGTCACGGGCGTTGAGTTCGACCAGACCACGCTGGCGCTGATCGACACGGACAAGGATGGTCGCGTGCGGGCGCCGGAACTCATCGCCGCCGCCAAGTGGGCCGGCGGCCTCCTGAAAAATCCCGACGACCTGCTCAAAGGCAGTCCCACGCTCAAGCCCTCCGCCATCAATGACGCCGCGCCGGAAGGAAAACTGATCGCCAATTTCGCGCGGCAGGTTTTGGGCCGGGGCGACAATGACGAAGTCACGTTTGATGAAGCCGCCGCCGCCGCCGCGACGTTTGCCGCGAAACCGTTCAACGGCGATGGCATCCTGCCCGCCGAATCCGCGAGCGATGCGGCGACCAAGGCCGTTATTGCGGACATCATCACTTGCCTCGGCGCGGACGCCGATGTGAGCGGCCAGCCCGGCGTCAGCCAGGCCAAAGTGGATCAATTTTTCGCCGAGGCCGCCGCGTATTCCGACTGGTGGAAAAAAGCCGAGGGCGACGCGACCATTCTGCCGCTGGGCGTGAATACCGAGGCCGCCGCCGGCGCGGTGAAAGCCGTGAAGGCGAAGGTGGAAGATTATTTTGCGCGTGGCCGGCTCGCCGCGTTCGACCCGCGCGCCGTCAACGCGCTGAATCGCGATGAAAAGGAATACGCCGCCCTTGGCGCAAAAGATTTGACGAACAATCACGCGGACATCGCCGGCCTGCCGCTGGCGCAAGTCGGCGCGACCACGCCGCTGCCGCTCACGCAAGGCATCAATCCCGCGTGGGTCGGCGCGATTGCCGCGCTGCAGGCGAACGCCATCGCACCACTGCTCGGCACGCGGACGGTTCTGACGGAGGCCGACTGGAATGCGCTCACCGGCAAACTCGCCGCCTTCGATGCGTGGAACGCCGGCAAGTCCGGCGGCTCCATCGAGAAAATCGGCCTCGCCCGCGCGCGGGAAATTCTTGCTGGCAAGGCCAAGGAAACCTTGACCGCCCTGATTGCGAAAGATGCCGCCGAAGCCGGCAATTCCACCGCCGTCATCGGTTTGAACCGGTTGATCCATTTTCACCGCGACCTCGCGAAGCTCTGCCGCAATTTCGTCAACTTCGCCGATTTTTATGGTCGCAAGGTCAAGGCCATCTTCCAGGCTGGCACGCTTTATCTGGATCAGCGCAGTTGCGATCTTTGCCTCTCGGTGGACGACGCCGGCCGGCACGCGGCCATGGCGGGCATGGCCGGCACCTATCTCGCCTACTGCGATTGCGTGCGCAAAGGCAGCGGTGAAAAACTGTCCATCGTCGCCGCGTTTACCGGTGGCGACTCCGACAACCTCATGGTCGGTCGGAATGGAATCTTCTACGACCGCAAAGGCCGCGACTGGGACGCCACCATCACCAAGATCGTGGACAATCCCATCAGCATCCGGCAGGCCTTCTGGTCGCCTTACAAAAAGTTGGTGCGGATGCTTGAGGAACGCGCCGCGAAGCAGGCGGCGGCGGCGGATGCCGATGCCAACACGCAATTGACCGCCGTGGCCAATGCGCCCATCGCTCCGGCGGCGGCGGCTCCCGCCGCGCCGGCCAAACCGGCGTTTGACCCGAGCGTCATCGCCTTGTTGAGTTTGGCCTTGGGCAGTTTAGCGGCGGCGGGGGCCAGCCTTCTGGTCTTTCTCGGCAAATTTGAAGCGTGGCAGGTGCCGCTGTTTGTCATCGGTGTCATGCTGGTGATTTCAGCTCCGTCCATGGCGATTGCGTGGCTGAAACTGCGCAAACGCAACCTCGGTCCGATTCTCGACGCCAACGGCTGGGCGGTGAATGCCAAGGCGAAGATGAATGTGCCGTTCGGCGGCGCGTTGACGGGCGTAGCCGCACTGCCGCCGGGAGCCACCTTTGGCGCGGCGGATAAATATGCCGAGAAACCCTCCGTCTGGCCGAAGCTGCTGCTTTTCGCGTTTGGCCTCTGGTTCGTCTGGGCATTCCTCAACGACAAAGATGGCCGGCTCTATAACTGGACAGGTGGAAAACACGGCAAGCCACCAATGTTGACGGCCAGCGGTGGAACGGGCACGAATACGGTGTCATCGCAGGTGTCAACTAACCTGCCCACCGTCAGGTAATGTTTTCACATCAAAAGCCCGGACGTACTCGTCCGGGCTTTTTTCTTGGCCGCAAAACGTTCAGAATTCATTTTTGCGACTTCTGAGACTTTTTGCGGCCAGACTTTTTCGTGTATTTCGTGGTTTCAAAATTGTCCGGCTGCTAATCTTTCGCCGCTATGCCACGCGAAAGCGCCGCCGCCAAAAAAGAACGCACGATGAATATCATCGTCGCGCTCCAGCGGACTTATCCCAACGCGCACTGTGAGTTGAATTTTTCCAATCCACTGCAATTGCTCATAGCCACGATTCTTTCCGCCCAATGCACCGACAAACGCGTGAATCTGGTAACCGCGGAGCTCTTCAAAAAATATCGTAGCGCCAAAGATTTCGCTGAGGCACCGCTGGTGGATATCGAGGAAGCGGTGAAGTCCACCGGCTTCTACCGCAACAAGGCCAGGAACATCAAGGCCTGTTGCGCTGCGCTCGTGGAAAAATTCGGCGGCGAAGTGCCACGTACGATGGACGAACTCCACGCGCTCGCCGGCGTCGGCCGTAAGACGGCAAACGTCGTCCTCGGTAACGCCTTTGACATCCATGTCGGCGTGGTCGTGGACACGCACGTCACGCGGCTGTCAAACCGGCTTGGGCTGGCCAAAGGAACCGATGCGGTAAAGCTCGAGCAGGCGCTTATGCCGTTGGTGCCGCAGAAAGATTGGACATTGTTCAGCCACTGGCTCATCTGGCACGGTCGCCGCCGCTGCGCCGCGCGCAAGCCGGACTGCGCAAACTGTGAAATCCAAAAGCTGTGCCCGAAGATCGGCGTGAATCAATGATGAAAGAACCTTCAACGCCCAAGGGTTCGGTTGGCGCACTTCCGTTGGGGGTTGAGCGTTCAATGTTGAATGTTGAATGTTTGCCCGCTTCTCAAAACTGGTTGCTCCTCAACTCCGGCAAGTGCGATCCCGCGTTCAACATGGCGCTGGACGAAGCGCTGCTGGAAGCGCTGCCGCGTCTGCAACAGCCCGTGCTGCGATTTTACGGCTGGACCTGGCCGGCGGCGACTTTCGGCTATTTCCAGAAATATTCCGAAGTGGCCGTGGCCACAAAACTGCGTCCGCTCATCCGCCGCCCGACCGGCGGCGGCCTCGTGCCGCACGCTGCGGACTGGACGTACAGCGCCGCGTTTCCTCCCGGCCACGAATGGCATTCGCTCAAGGCGGAAGCTAGCTACCGCCGCATCCACGACTGGCTGCGGCTGGCGTTCGCGGAATTAAAAATCGAAACCGAACTGGCGCCTTGCTGCCAAAAAACCATTGCCGGTGAGTGTTTTGCCGGCTATGAGAAATTTGATTTGCTCTGGGCCGGCAAAAAAATCGCCGGCGCCGCCCAGCGGCGAAACCGGCTCGGCCTGCTCATTCAAGGCTCGGTGCAGCCGCCGCCGGTGCCGCTGGTGCGGGCGGATTGGGAGCACGCCATGCGCCGCGTGGCGGAAAGGCATTTTGCCGTAACTTGGACGGATTATTCCCCGGATGTGGAACTTCGCCAGCACGCGGATGACCTGGTGCGGGAAAAATTCTCGTTGTTGGCTTACCATCAAAAAAGGTGAAGAGCGTTGCCACCGCTCACCGCAGCCATTAACTTTCGCGCGCATGATTCGGCTCGTTCTCTTCGACATTGACGGCACCCTGGTCCACACCGGCGGCGCGGGCACGAAGGCGTTTGCCAAAACGTTCGCCACGGAATTTAATCTCCATCACGGCTCGGAAAAGATGAAGTTCGCCGGCCGCACGGATGTGAGCCTTGTGCGCGAGTTCTTCAAGATCCATCAGCTCGACGAATCCCCCGCGCATTTCCGCCAGTTCTTTGCGCGCTACGTTTTCTGGCTGGATCACATCGTGGAGCACAGCACGGGCGGGGAATGTCCCGGCGTCCGCGAGTTCATTGCCGGTCTGCTGGCGCTGCCCAATCCGCCGATGCTTGGCCTGCTCACCGGCAACATCCGCCTCGGCGCGGAGATCAAGTTGCGCCGGTTCGGCTTGTGGGATTTTTTTGCGCTGGGCGGCTTCGCGGACGACCACGAGGACCGCAACCACATCGCCGTCGCCGCCCTCGAACGCGGCCGCCGCGTGTTGGGAAAGGATTTGCACCCGCAGGAAATCGTTGTCATCGGGGATACGCCGTTCGATGTGCGTTGCGGTAAATTCATCGGCGCCAAAACCCTGGCCGTCGCGACGGGCGGGTCAAGAATCGAGGAATTGAAAGCGCACGCCGCGGACTGGACCGTGGCCGATTTGACGAGCCTCTCGGCCCGGGAAATCTGTCCTCGCTGAGATGGCAAAAAAGGGGGAGCTTGTGTTAAACCATGTTCAGCAGTAGCCGTGGCAATCTCATAGATTGCTGCGGTAATGAAACACAATTGGATAACCTGGCTGACGCTGACCGCAATTTCGTTCAGTCTCTGGCCAGTCCTGGGCGCGGACGCCTCCAAGCCGTTGTGGTTGACGGATGCCTCGCTGGGAGTCAAGGAGGGCTACGACAACAACGTCTTCCTCTCCGGCGTGAACAATCCGCCCCCGTACACGGTTCCGGCGGGCAGCGTCGCGGCGTTGAAGGATTGTTATTCGTGGGTCACGACGGTGTCGCCCAAGGTGGGTGTTAATTTTTCGCCGCTTGCTGGCATCACCAATGTTCCCCTGATGTCGCTGGTTTATGCGCCGGAATTGGCGATCTACCACAACCAGCCCTCGGAAGATTACAATGCCCAACGCGTGCTGGCTGCGGTCAAGGCCAGCCCCGGGCCGGCGACTTTGGTGGCGGACAACAACTTCACTTACATCGACGGCAGCGGCATGGGGCCGGTTTATCCCGGCGGGCTGTTAAGCGCGTTTGCCACGGTGGCGGATCGCGAACGGCGCCGGCAAATTCAGGATCGCGCCAATTTCAGCTTTCAGTTCGACCAGGATCAATGGTTTGTCCGGCCGGCCGCTTCGCTGTTGTACTACAACATGATGACGGAGCTGCTCAATGTTCCGGGTTATCAGAATTACTGCGACCGTTATGACGTAAACGGCGGGGCGGATCTCGGCTACAAAATCACCCCGCAATTTGCCCTGACGCTGGGCTATCGGTATGGCCACCAATACCAGCAGCAATATGCCACCGCCATTGCCCCGGGGAATTACAGCTCACCCAGCGACTACCAGCGGGTGCTGGCCGGCCTGGAGGGCAATCCATGGAAATGGCTCTATGTTAAAATGGTCAGCGGACCGGATTTTCGCAGCTATGAGGGCGACTCCGCCTCGCACACCACGCCGATGAACGACTTGCATCCGGTGGAATATTATGGCGAGGCGCTGCTGACCGCCACGGTGGCGCCGCACCACACGCTCACTTTCAAAACCAAGTCCTGGCAATGGGTTTCCTGTCTGGGCAAGGTTCCGTATTACGACAGTACCTATGAGCTGATTTATCATTGCCAGCTCATGGACAAACTGGGCTTTGATCTCGGTGGGAAAATCATGGACTGGGATTTTAACAGTGGAAACCTCGCTACCTGCAGGCGGAATGATTTGCAATACACCACTTCCACCGGCCTGACCTATGCCATTACTTCCCACCTAAACGTCAATCTTGCCGCCGTGCTGAATTGGGGCCGCAATGCGGAAGCTGGCGTGGCGAATCCGCAAAACCGCGAGTTCAACCAGCAACTGGTCTCGCTGGGCACCCAATGGAAATTTTAGTGGACGGTGCCGGGTGCCGTTGCGAGTTGAATGAACGGGGCTGGGGGCGTTTGAATTTGTCTGAGGGTTTCCTGCGCGATGGGAAATCGGAGACGTGCGCCGCGCCCGGCCCGCAGGATTTGTGAACGACGTTATTCCACTTTTGCCGGATACCGCCAGACCCAGTCGCCCTGCGAATTATCCACACTGCGAAGATTATCCACGTTTTGACCGCTTGAATAGAAAACCACTACGCCGCCGTCGTCCCGCTCATTCCAGCCGACGGAATACAAAACGAATTGGCCATCCACCGTGCGCCGGTATTTTATCGGCTGGCCGCCGATGACATCGTGAGGCACGACGGAGATGAATTGAGGCGCGAGCGTGTCTAGGGATTCAGGAAATTCCCCGTGCGCCAGCCGATAACGCTCCAGCGCGATGGCCGTGCGCGCCAGATCCACGGAAGTCTGGGCGTAGGCGAATTTCTTCGCAGAACCGCCTAGTGCAGGTAACAAAAACCTTTCAATAAAATTATTTGGAGTCAGATGATGGGTGTCCGCATCAATGGCGTCACCGGCAGCGCGGATTTTTGTGGGTGAAATCATTCTTTGTTCGGTGTTAACCTCCGGCAAATACAAATTCACCATCGAGCGGGCGCAATGAAATTGGTTCTGATAAAACCAGCCGGTTGGTATCAGCCAAGTGACAATCCGTTCCGGAAGTGGCGGGTTTGCGCCCCCAAAATTATAGCTGTCATCACCAAACAGATTTATGAGTTGTGCTGGATTATTGCGCAGATAGTCGAAAATTCTACCTTGAAAAATCATTTCGCCGCGCATGGCTAATTTATAGTCGGCCAGGAAATCCTGCTTGGCTAATTCCGAATCGAGTTCAGTGAGTTGCATATCCGACCATTTATGTTCCGCCAAACCTTCATAAACTGGTTGTAATACGAGATTTAAAATTGCGATGCGAACCAGATGTGAAATCAAAATCGGCTCGTTGCGAACGGCCTCCATCAGCCGAAATGAAAGTTTCACGTCGTCCAAGGCTTTTCCCGGCTGGCCGTTCTGCAATTCGGCTACTGCACGCAGTTGCAGCCCTTGAGAGCATCGTTTCAAGTCGGCCAAATGCGGCAACAAAATCGCGGCCGGATCGTCTTTGTAGTATTCCAAAGGAAATCGCGAATATGGCAGTTGGCTCGCCGACCGCAATTCTTCAATCGCCGGATCGTATTTGCTCAATGCCAGCAATACGTCCGCAGCCGGTGTTTGCGGCTGCGACGCGACCGGAAATTCATTGGTCGTTTTTAACGAGCTTTGGAATCGATACTTTGGATTTGATTGATCTGGGGTGCGGAAATAAGTCTGCCACGGTTTGAGGTCGGTGACGGTTCCTTTCGGCCAATGGCCGGTGGCAGTTTCGGGGGTATATTCATAATATGGTGTTACATGAGCCATATTCATCGCCAAACGGTCGGTGAAATTAGTGCGTCCATTTTCCGCATAATTATTTCCAAACCAGATGGCAGAATTTTTCGGGCCGAGCACGGCCTTCATGGATTCCACCCAGATCGGAGCTATCGCAAAATTCTGGTCGTCCGGCACGGCTGGCGGAACGATGCTGGCGTAGTCAAATTTTTCGCCCTTGGCCTCCCACTCGCGCTTGAACTGGTTCCACGCGTGCCAGCCGCGCCAGTCCTCCTCCGCGTAAAACAGCGCAATCAGCGTGGCCAAACACGCCAGTCCAAATAATGTCCGCCGCCAGTGTTTCAAAAGCAGCCAGCGTGACAACGGCAGCACGATGTAAATGATCACGAAGCAACCAACAACACCAAGAAGGAAAAGCCTCGCCACCTTGTCAAAATAATCAGCAACCGGTCTCACCGAAACCAGCGCCGGAATGAGAATCCCCAACAATATGGCCGTGGCAATTAACAGAGCCCAAATCAGGGTCGCGCTTCGCCCCGTCCACGATTTCTTCCAGATGTTTTTCGGTTTTTCATCCATAAATTCTCTCTTTGTAGGAGACGAGGTGACGAGTCTCTAACTTTTCCTTCCTTTCAATCTAAGACTCTTCACGAGGTTTCTTAAAGTTTTCACACCGCCACCAACTCCGCCCGCGCACCGCGCGGCCTAGGCGCAACATTTTTGGGCCGGTCGGCGTCGCGCGGCTCGCGCGGGCCGATGAGTTCGGCCAGCATCATCTGCTGTTTCCGCAATTCCACCATCACCTCCGGCGACGCCGGCGCAGATTTCTCCGCCCTGCGTGGTGACGGATCGCGCATCGAAAGATTCACCGCAAAAATAAAAATCCAGACTGCCGCCAGGCCGGCCCACGCCGCCGGTGCCGGCCAGAAAATGTCGCGCATCCGCACCCGGAAGGTGGCCGCGCTTGTGAAAGCGCGGACCTTCCGCTGATTCAGATCGGCGGCTGCCAGGATTTCTCCGCGCCACGTCGCCGGAACCTGCCGCAAAGGCTGGCGGCTCAGGCGCTGCTCAAATGGTTCCGTTTCTTCATTCATCATTCTGCCTTCTTCATTTCCTCATAGAGTGGACGCAGCCGGTCGCGCAATTTGTCTAGGCCGTAGCGATACCGGCTCGCCGCCGTGTTCGGCGGGATGACCAGCGCGA
Source organism: uncultured Verrucomicrobia subdivision 3 bacterium (assembly GCA_903870815.1). Classification (GTDB taxonomy): domain Bacteria; phylum Verrucomicrobiota; class Verrucomicrobiia; order Limisphaerales; family UBA11358; genus UBA11358. The sequence continues at coordinate 24,472 of CAIQEI010000053.1, read as the reverse complement.
CGGCGATTTCCTCAAACGTCAGCCCGCCCCACAGCTTCAAATGCACCACGGCGCGTTGTTCCGCCGGCAATTCTCCGAGCGCCGTCGCCACTTCATCGCGGTAGATTTGTTCGTCCGGATCGCTCGTGGATGCAAACAGCGAAAGCCTTTCGGCGGCGAAGTTTTCCTTCGTCCGCTCGCGCGTGCCGCGCCGGCGCATCAGGTCAATCGCGGCATTGTGCGCCAGGCGTATGAGAAAGGCGCGTTCCTCGCGGACGCCAGCGAGCAGTTGTGGATCGAGCGCGAGCTTGATGAAAAGCTCCTGGAGCAGATCGCGCGTGTCCGCCTCGGCGCGCGTGAGGTTCATCAGGAAGGCGAACAGCGCCGGTGCGTGTGCGTCATAAAGCCGTTCGATTTCCTGTCTGCCGGGCATTTAGATAATGACGCGCACGGCGCCCGGATTTGTCTAGCCGGAAATGATTTCCGCGATTCCCCGGCGGGCTGATGCCCCTGATCGTAACGCACTCCGCGGGCGAGCGATTGCCGGGGTTGCCCGGAAGGGTCACGTCGCCAGCGGCGCGCCCACATTGATTCCGTGCTTCCGGCAGTACGCGCCGTTGTCCACGTATTTCTGCGCCCACCATTTCAAGCCGGCGCGTTCCTTTGCCGTCAGCTTGCGCACCACTTTCGCGGGCGCGCCCAGCACCATCGAGCCGGGCGGGATTTTCGTGCCCTGCGTCACCAGCGCCCGCGCGCCGATGATCGATTGCCGGCCTATGATCGCGCCGTCCAGAATCACTGCGCCCATGCCCACGAGGCATTCATCGCCTACCCGGCACGCATGCACCACGGCGCTATGGCCGATGGTCACCCAGTTGCCGACCACGCACGGGAACTCGTCCGCGAGATGCAGCACGGCATTGTCCTGCACATTCGAGTGGTGGCCCACAACGATGCGGTTGATGTCGCCGCGCAGCACCGCGCCATACCACACGCTGGCCTGCGCGCCGAGCGTCACGTCGCCCAACACGACGGCGGTGCGGGCGAGATATACGCCCTTGCCGAGCTTGGGCTGTTTGCGGAGATATCGGTTGAGCTGCGGCGCGAGTTTGTTCACGCGGAAAATTTAACACGAAGCAGCGGCGGCACAATTTGAAAGCGCCGGCGGAGCCATGTTTGGTGGGGTGAGGCTCCGGACGAGCCGGGGCGGTCGGGAAAAAATGGTGCGGCGGCTCGCGAGGACGCTCGCCCCACCCGCTCTAGGCCTCCCTCCGAATTTTCAAATTGGTCGAACGCCCGGCGGATGGTAGAGTCCAACCGCTGTGACGAAACCCGCCGCCAATCGCCCCGCCCTGCCTCGCCGCAAGCTGCCGCGGTCGTTCAAGGATCTGACGCCGTCCAAACATTTCAACCCGCGCACATTTTTCCAGGAGCTGGTCTGGAAGGGTTGGTTTACCAAGCGCACCGGCCAGCACCGGCCGCCGGTTTTTCCCAAGCTGAAACACCGGCAGGTCGCCATCACCTGGATCGGCCACGCTTCGTTTCTCATCCAGTTCTCGGATTTGAACGTGCTGGTGGACCCTAACTTCGCCAACTGGCTGTTCCTGCTGAAGCGGCTCAAGCGCTCCGGCTTGCGCATCCGCGACCTGCCGCCCATCGATCTGGTGCTGCTCACCCACGCGCACTTCGACCATTTTCACAAGCCGACGCTGCGCCGGCTGCCATCCACCAAGATCGGCGTGATGCCCTGGGGCGTGGGCGACCTGGCGCGCAACCTCGGTTTCGCGCGCATCGTGGAGTTGGACTGGTGGGAAAGTTTTTCGCAGGGCGACTGGAAGGTGACGTTCACGCCCAGCCAGCATTGGGGCGCGCGGACGCTGCACGATCATCACCGTGGCTACGGCGGCTTCGTGCTGGAGCATCAGGGCCGGAAAATTTATCACTGCGGCGATAGCGCGTATTTCGACGGCTTCGCGGAGATCGGCCGGAAGCTCGCCCCGGAAATCGCGCTGCTGCCCATCGGCGCGTATCATCCGGAGAGTTTCCGCAAAGTCCACATGGGGCCGGACCAGGCCGTGCAGGCGTTCCGCGATCTGCGGGCGAAGGTGTTTGTGCCCATGCACTACGGCACGTTCAAGCTATCCTTCGAGGCGTTGGATGAGCCGCTGCGGTGGCTGAAGGAACTGGCCGCGCAGCAAAAATTGTCATCCCGCCTGAAAATCCTCGACGAGGGCGTGCCGAAGGTGTTTTGATTTTGAAAAATTAATCGCCATGTTTCAATTTGAACTGCCCGAAAGGTTTCGCCGCTACGTCCCCCTTGCCGTCTGGGTCATCGTCGCGCTGGTCATCCTGGCCATACCGCTGAAGATCATCGGCTACGGCTACCTGCCCGGCGACGACGCGCTGCGGCACTGCGCCAAGGCGGTGAGCGGCAAGCCCTGGACGGATATCCTCGTGTTTGGCAAGACCTTCAAGATTGACCAAAGCATCGGCTGGCACGGAATTCTCGGTGCGGTGCATCATGCGACGAACTGGGACGCGGAAGGGCTCGTCGTTTTTTCCGTCGTCGCGCTCTTCCTGCTGGTGAACGCCGCGCCGCTGCGGTGGCTCCAGCGGCCGGAAGCCTGGCTGGTCGCGCTGCTCGCGGCGATGATCGTCTCCGACCTGCCGCAGCGAATGCTGCTCGGCCGGCCCTTCAACGTGACCATCGCCGTGCTGATGATCATCCTGCTCGCGACGCGAAAAAACAAACCGGAGCTGAAATATTTTCTGTCGTTCGCCGGGTTGATTGCCGCCTGCACCTTCATCCACGGCGTCTGGTATTTGTGGCTGCTGCCGGTGGCGGCGTTTGTTTTTGCGGGCGAATTTCGCTGGGCGCGTCTGGTGGCCGGTGCGTGGCTGGCGGGAACCGTCCTCTCGGCGCTGCTTACGGGACATCCGGTGGATTATCTCGCGCACGCCCTGATGATGGCGGTGAACGGCGTCGGCCAGCACACCACCAACAGCACCCAGGTCGTCGAACTCCAGCCGTTCGCGGGCGACATCCTTGCGGTCCTCATCGTCGGCGCGCTGGTGGCGCTCCGGTGGCTGGTGAAGCCGGACGCGGTCCCGTTCGCGCGTAACCCGGCGTTCTGGCTCGTGTGCGGCTGCTGGATCCTTGGCTTTCGCGTCAGCCGGTTTTGGGAGGATTGGGGCTGGCCGGCGCTCATGGTGTTGATCGTCACGGAAGTTGAATTCCTCCTGCTCGCGCGATTCGCCTTTGATTCCTCGCGGCGGTTGCTGGTGACGGTGATCCTGGCGCTCGCCACTTTTCTGGCCGTGACCAGCGATCTGAACGGGCGCTACACGAAAAATCTGACGTGGCAGTTTCTCTCGGTGGCGGAACATCCCGAACTCGAAGGCTGGATGCCGGAGCCAGATGGCGTGCTGTATTCCGTGGACATGGGGATTTTCTATCAGACTTTCTACAAGAATCCGACTGCGGACTGGCGCTATATCCTCGGCTACGAACCGGCGCTGATGCCGGCGGAGGATTTTGCCATCTTTCACGGCATCCTGTGGAATAACGGCGACGCCAAGGCTTACGCGCCGTGGGTGGATAAAATGAAGCCGGCGGACCGGCTCGTCATCCGCGGCAACGGCAACGAACACCCGAACCTTCCCAAATTGGAATGGAACTACGGCGTGAGCGGTATCTGGATCGGGCGCACGCCGCGCCCCGCGCCCACGAATGCCCCGTCAGCGCCCCCCCTGTTTATGCTCCCGTTATCGCGCTGACCACGCATCGCACTGTTTGGCGAGGGCAAAGTCTTTTTCCGTCAGCCCGCCCGCGTCATGCGTCGTGAGCGCGAGCGTCACCTTGTTCCAGCGGATGTCTACGTCCGGGTGATGCTTCGCCTGCTCGGCCAGGTCGGCGACGGTGTTGACGAATTTCATCGCGCCGGGAAAATCCTTGAACTCGAACGTGCGCACAATGATTTCACCCTCGCGCCGCCACTGGGGTAGGTTCGATAGCGCCAGGATGATTCTCGCCGGCTCCGCCCGGACCTGGCCGGTGGCAAAACTCTCGAGTGATTCCAGGCTGACGCCGGCCGCCTCGCGAAACAGGCTCATGCTCGTCACCAGCGACCAGATCCACGCCAGCAGGCAGATGCCGGCCCCGGCCAACGCCAGTTCGCCATCACCGGGCTGCGTTTTCGGCGCATCGTTGAACATCATCTGGTAATACTGGGAGAGATTGCGGAAAGCCCAGACACAGAACAGTCCAAAGCCGGCGAGAAACAGCAGTGTTTGCAGGGCTCCAGCCAGCCAGCGTCCGGCCAGCAGCGATCCGAGGCCGGGCGTGCCCAGCTGGTTCAGCAGCGCGGCGTTCCGGGCCTGGGCGCGGCTAACTCTTTTCCGCCCCAAAAATGGTTTCATAGCCATACATCAACGCGGCCAGGCCGATGGGAACGCTCACGATCAAACCGACGCAACACGCGCAGAATCCGGCCAGATTTACCAGGTCGATCAGCAGCACCAGCCCGAACACCTGCCACCAATGTTGGTTCACCTTCCGCCAGCTTGCCTTCATCGCCGCGGCAAAATCCAGTTGCTGGTCAATGATCAGCGGCAGCGTGAATTTCCAGCTCACGCTCAAGTAGGTGGCCGGGATGATGCAGATCAACAGCACCCACAAGCTGGGCAAAAGTGCCGTGGATATAAAGTCCCGTACCATATTGATGGCATCCTGCTGCGACATGGCATCGGGATTCAAGCCCTTGACCAGCGGCGACAATTTCAGCCAGAACACAATCAGGAAGGGCAGCATCGTCAGGCTGATTAGCAGGCCCGGCACCAGCACGCCCAGAAAAAGCTGGCCGAACGAACGGCGGAATCCGGCAAACAGGTCGCCGAGGCTGGCTGGCTCGCCCCGGACCACGCGGAGGAAGAGATAAAACAACCCGCCCGTGAACGCGCCGGTCATCACCAGGTTGGCGATGGTAAAAAAGTAGCCGATCAACGGAATCTTCTCGAACAAACTAAACGCCATCTGGATCAGTCCGTAAATCAGCACGCCGCCGATGAGCAGGCCGCCGTTGCTTTTGAGCAGCCCAAACCCGCGCGCGATGCAGCCGCCGAGGTCCAACTCGTAATCGCGCCGCAAATAATCGTCGTTGCTGCCGGGCGGCGCGGCCATTTTCAGTCCGGACGTCCCCGGCGCGCCCGGCGCTGCCAAGGCGTCCGCAAATTCCGGGAACTGCGCCAGCGCGCGAAACTCCGCGTCGCTCTCCGCCTTCGCCTGCGACTGCGCATTCAGCCGGCCTTCGTCAAGCCATTGCCGCACGTCGGCGTCTGTGACCGGGCCATATTCCTTGCCATCGCCGCCGATGATGATGTAATTCGCCATAAGATGCTCCTGTATCCTGCTGTATCTAATTCATTGAATCCCTCCGCGCAAGCCGACAATCTCGCAATTCCACCATCGTAGTTTGTCCGAATCCGCTATAAATGCTCGCCTCTCAAGCATAGCCGTCTAGGGCGTTTGAAGAAATACTCTAGCCCTGCGGCGCGAGGATTTCGGGGATTTTGGCGATGGAGCATGCCCTCAGGAGCGCGGCGTTCACGCCGCTTCACCTCACGCAAATCAGCACGCTCACATATTTTCCAACGCCTTCGCCAATTCGCACGCTGAAGCGACCTGAAGATCGCGCTCCGATATACCATACTACCTCGGCAGGCGCTCGTATTCGTCACGATGACCGGCACTGCACCAGGGCCATTCGCGCGCGCCGTTTACCAGATTCGCTTTCACGGGATTCTGTTCGGTGTAACGGATGGCGCGCTTCAAATGCGCTTCGTCGCGGATGAGCGTGTCGTAGTAATCCTCCTGCCAGAATTTTCCACGGCGTCTCAGAAGCTGATTCGCCAGTCGGGAAGACTTACCTTTCCAATCGGTTATGAGTTTTATCAGCGGCACGCCCCAAACCTCCACGACCAGATGAACATGATTCGGCATGACCACCCACGCCTGTATTTGATAATCGCGCCTATCGGCTTAGAGCAAACCCTTCTCGACGAGTTCCGCTACGTCCCGCCGTCGAAGCCAGCACTCGCCATGACCGCGATCCAGCCACGCTTCAAGCTTCCGGCGCTTCGCGGAATCATCCGGCTCTTTCAAAATCGCTTCAAATTCCGCGCCGCGCGTCACGGGAAAGGAATCATGAAGTTGAAAGGTGACGAATTGCGTAACGTCCGGCGCGTCGAAGTGCGGCAGAAACCCGCGTTGATGCCATCCGCGAAAACCTTGCTTCAATTCGGCAATGGATGGTTTCCAATCCCACTCGCGTTTACCGCGAATGAGTTCGAGCAGGCCGACATTCTTCGGCGGGGTGCGACGAATTGGTTTCGGCGATTCCATTATACGAGGAGCGCGGCATTCATGCCGCTTCAATATCCGATTGTAGGAAGACCGCGGAAAATTTCGAGCCCTCTGTTTCTGCGGACGGTGAAGCGACCTGAAGGTCGCGCTCCGTCCGAAAGCTCCGTCCGGAGCAAAATTTTTGACGTCCCCCGCGCAACGCCATTTCCCAGCGCCATCGGGGCGGCACCTTCCGCGGGGCGCGGCGTTCACGCCGCTTAACTCTCGCAAGCTGGCACGCTTCAAAATTTTTCAACGCCCTCGTTCGTTTGCGACCTGAAGGTCGCGCTCCGTCCGAAAGCTCAATCCTTCCTGCTCAGCGCGTCGATCATACCTTTAAAAACGAAATGGTGCGGCACATTGACCGAGTGCATCAGCGGCCTTCGCCCAACCTCGCGCTCACACGTTCCGCACGAACCTTTTCCCCGGCAGCTGTTTCACCAGCCGTTTCATCTCCAGGCTGAACAGCGCCACGTTCACCGCCGAACTCGGCAAACCGCTCGCCCGGATGATCTCGTCAATCCCCGTCTCCTCGGCCGCCGGCACCGCCGCGAAAATGCTCTGCTCGCTTCCGCTCAATTCCAACGCCGGCAGCACGCCCGTCTCGCCGGCTGAAGGCGGCCGGTTGCTCGCCGGGAACAGATACTCAAACTCGCTCAAGATGTCCTCCACGCCCTCGCACAGCTTCGCGCCCTTTTTGATGAGGTCATGACAGCCCTTGCTCCGCGGCGAATCAATCCGTCCCGGCACGGCGAAAATCTGCCGGCCGTATTCGGTGGCAAAGTTCGCCGTGATGAGCGCACCGCTGGATAGGTTCGCCTCCACCACCACCGTGCCGAGCGTCATGCCCGCCACGATCCGGTTGCGGATGGGAAAACTCTGCTTATCCGCCGGCCGGTTGAACGGAAATTGTGTGATCACCGCCCCGTTCGCCGCGATGCGCTCGAACAGCTCCGCGTTCTCCGGCGGCCAGATCAGATTTATTCCCGTGCCCAGCACGGCAATCGTCCGGCCCTTGCCGCTCAAGGCGCCCTGATGCGCCGCCGTGTCTATGCCGCGCGCCCCGCCGCTCACCACCGTCACCCCGGTGTAGGCAAGCTGATACGCCAGTTTGCGCGCCGTCTCAATGCCGTAGTGCGTCGTCATCCGTGAGCCGACCATCGCCACGGCGTTTTTGTCCTTCGCCGTCAACTCACCTTTGCAATATAGGACGAGCGGCGGATCGTAGATTTCTCGCAGCGAGGATGGATAATTTTCATCGGACAGGATCAGCGCCTGGCAGCCGAAATCAGCAATGCGTTTCACTTCGCCGGCGAGGTCCACGGATTTTTCCCAGCTGGAAATCTTTTCCGCCGTGTCGTCGCCGATGTTGTGGACGCGGAGCAGTTGCGATTTGGTGGCGGCTAGGATTTTGGGTGCGTCGCCGAAATGTTCCAGCAGCGAGCGGGCGCGCACCGGCCCCACGCCCTCAATGAGATTAAGCGCAATGAATGCTTCCCGGGAGTCCATCCTATTTTGATAATCGTTGGCGTCCGGCGCGGCAAGAATTGTTTTACGCCGTCGGCTCCGCGGCGCGCATCTTGCCTGTCCAGGATTTCCGCATTCCTTAGTTTAATGTTCGAAGTTGAATGTTGAGCATTGAATGTTTCGGTCCCGTCCTTCACCTCCGGTTTTTAATTCGATGTTCGATGTTCGCTTCACCCTCTTCACCCCTTCAACCCTTCAACCCTTCAACCCTTCACCCCTTCAACAATTTTGCCCCCGCCGTCAGCCGGATGATTTCGCGCAGCGGTGTCTGCGGCTTGAAGTTCACGGCGCTTTCCAGCTTGTCCACGCGCGGCTTGCGCCGGCGCATGTCATCAAAGCCGGGCGCGCCCGTCACGCCGCCGCCGAGGGGCGCCGCCGGATAGGCCTGGTCGTAGGGCACTCGTTCGATTGTCGATTGGGAGCCGAGCGTGTCGACCACGAGCTTCGCCAGTTCCCCGATCGAAATCTCTTCCGTGCCGCCGATGTTGAAAATCTCGCCCCGCGCCGCCTCGCTATGCTGCAGGCGCACGAGCGCCTCCACCACGTCGTGGACCAGGCCGAAGCAGCGCGATTGCGCGCCGTCGCCAAAAACTTTCAGCGGCTCCCCCGCCTTCGCCGCCGCGATGAAGCGCGGCAGCACCATGCCGTAGCGTCCGGTCTGGCGCGGGCCGACCGTGTTGAATAGCCGTGCGATGATGACCGGCAGGTTTTTCTCGCGCGCGTAGGCGAGGGCGAGAAATTCGTCCGTGAGCTTGGAGCAGGCGTAGCTCCAGCGCGATTGCCCGGGCGGCCCGATCAGCAGGTCGTCGTCTTCGCCGAACTCCGGCTTGGCGCTTTTGCCGTACACCTCCGAGGTCGAGGTCAGCAGCAGTGGCGTGGAATGTTTCGCGGCGGCGCGCAGCAGCATCTGCGTCTCGCTGAAACTCGCTTCGAGTACGTGCAGCGCGGATTTCACGACCAGTTCCACGCCTACCGTTGCGGCGAGGTGGTAGATGAATTCCGCCGCCTCCGCCAGTTCCGGCAGTTCGGCGTAGGCGGATATTTTTGATTGGATGAAGCGGAAATTCTTGTGCTGCGCCACCGCGCGCAGATTGTCCCGGCTGCCGGTGGAAAGATCGTCAATCACCACGACGCTTTTGCCGTCGTCCAGCAATCGCTCCACCAGATGCGAGCCGATAAAACCCGCGCCGCCAGTGACGAGGACAAACGGGGATAGCGGATGGCGGGTGGAGGATGGCATGATGGTAAAGTCAGGGATGGATTATTCGGTTTGGGTGCCGCAAAAATCGTCGGCTCGGATGATCATTTTGATGAGCCTGGCGCCGATGCTTTGCCAGGCGGCGTTCATTTGTTTGAATTCGTCCGCCGGGATGTAGCTGCAATCAAGGCAGTCATCAAGCCGCGACTGCGTTTCCGTCGCTTCGCCCAGTGCTTCGTCAATCTTGTTGATGAACACGGCGCGATAGCGGCGTCGCCCCCACGCTTCGGCAACCATGGCCTTGACCGCGCGCGAGGAGCGCCGGATTTGGTCGGTTAAGGAATATTTTTCTTCAGCGGGAAAACTTCGGCTGCGAACATAAATCTTCTGGTTCTCCGCGCCTGCGGCCTGATACACATTCAAATCCCGAAAACTTTTAATGAGCGCCATATTTTATCCTGCATTCACAAACTTCGCTTGGTTCGTTCCATCCTCTATCATCAATTCTCCATTTTCGTGTTAGCGCAACGCAGTTGCGACCGCTTCCGCAAGCCGTTCGCGATACTCGGGGTTTTCAATCTTTTCCGCCTCTTTCGGATTGGAAAGGTAGCCGCCTTCGATCAGCACAGCTGGCCGTTTTTGTCCGCGCAAGACTTCTATATATCGTACGTGCCGCACGCCCCGGTCTTCCATGCCGGTGGCGCGCAGCAGTGCCCCTTGCAATTTTAAGGCCAGCTTTAAATTCTGGTCGTCAAAATCGTTGCTCGATAGTTTTTCCGGCCAGGGATCGGCATAGCCGCGCGTCACCGTTGACGGCATCCCGGTGGGCGTAAAACAATACGTTTCCAGCCCGGCGGGTCTTGTGTCCGGGGCGGCGGAGTTGAAGTGCAAACTGATGAACACGTCCGCGTGATGCGCTTCGGCAAACACGACGCGGTTGGCGTTGGTCATGGCAGTGTCGCCGGTGCGCGTCAGAAAAACTTTCCAGCCGTTGGTTTCGAGCCGCGGCTTGAGTCGTAGCGCCCAGTCCAGCGTGAACTCTTTTTCCAGCCGTCCGTCGCGCACGCTGTGCGTGCCGACATTCGATCCGCCGTGGCCGGGATCAATCACGATGACGCGGTTGGTGCCGAACCCGAGCGGTTCGCCGAACAGCAGTGGTTCCAGGTGTTTTTGCAGGTCGAGGCCGTGGATGAAGACCTGGTCGTCAATGATCTCCGGCGCGAATCCGAGGTGCAGCTCGATGCCGTTCCAGGTCGCCTCGCGGCTGCCGATTTCCAGCACTATCGTGCCTTGCCGCGAACTGACGGCATAGCTGGCCACCGGCGAATCCGGGATTTTGCGCGGCGCGGCCAGCCGGTTTTCCGCCGCCCAACGGTCTAGCGAAGTCCATGTGAAGACGGGGGCGGGCCGGGGTATCTTTGCGGGTGGCGGAATGGTTCGGACAACCGGCGCGTTCCCCCGGGGCGGCGGCGGGACAACGACGTTGGTCGTCAATGCCCATTCGTGCGGCGGTGGTTGCGATTCGGAGCCTTGATAAACGCCGGTGCAGCCCGCCAGCAGCAGCATGCCGCCAAAGATGATTCCCGCCAGTTTGAACACCCGCCAATTGTGCGGAAGCGAAACGCGGACACAAGCCCATTCAATTTACGCCCGAACCAGGATCGGTTGCATCGATCCAAAATCGTAAATCGTGACCCGACCACCGGTGTACCTTGACCCGGTTCTTACCGCCAGCCGTCGTAGCGCAGATTTTTAATCTGCCGTATCGCCGATTTGCAATCGGCACCGCGCCGCCAAAGTAGGACATCGCATCTTGCCTGTCCGGGTCAGGGGGGTCCCCAGTTCGGTGTTCGGTGTTGAATGTTGAATGTTGAACGTTTCGATGTTCGTTGTTCGTTGTTCAACCCTTTAACTTCATCCCGCCACTTAGCAAATCGTAAATCGAAAATCGTAAATCGTAAATCCCCCCGCCTTGCCTGTTCTAATTGCCGCGGAGTCTCCGCCGCGTTATCTTTCCCTCGCTTGAAAATACTCGTCGCCATCACTGGAGCCAGCGGCGCGCTGTACGCGCAGCGGCTGCTCGACAACCTGGACCCGCGCGAACACCAAATCCACGTCGTGCTGAGCCATTACGCGCAGCAGGTCGTCGCCGAGGAACTGCCCGGCGGACTGCGCCTGCCCGCCGGCGTGAAGCCGCACGGCCTGAAAAGCATGAATGCGCCCTTCGCCAGCGGCTCGAATCCGCCGGACGTCATGGTGGTCATTCCCTGCACGATGGGCACGATGGGCCGCATCGCGCACGGCTATAGCGAGGACGTGCTGCAGCGCGCCGCCGACGTCGTGCTGAAGGAAAAGAAAAAGTTGATCCTGGTTCCGCGCGAAACGCCGTTGAACCTGATCCAGGTGAAAAACATGGAACTCCTGCTGCTGGCCGGCGCGACCCTGATCCCGGCCAACCCGAGTTTTTATTCCGGCGCAAAAACCATCGTCGAGCTGGTGGACACCGTGGTGGCCCGGGTCCTGGACCACATCGGCCTGCCCAACCAAATCGCCCCCCGCTGGTCGGAGGAACGGGAGTGAGGCGAGGATGGAGGGTGGACGATTGAGGATGGCAGATTCAGAATGCGTCAATTTTACTATGGCAATCATCAGAAGTTTTCGTGACTTGCGGTCTTATCAACAGGCTCGCAGCGAGGCCGGCCGGATTTTTGAGGCCACCAAGACATTTCCGAAGGAAGAAAAGTTTGCTATGACCGACCAGATTCGTCGCTCATCGCGGGCGGTTAAATCCATGATTGCGGAAGCGTGGGGGCATCGCCGCTATCCAGCCTCGTTTGCCAGCAAACTTACCGATGCCATAGGCGAGGCGAATGAGACTCAATCGTGGTTGGATGATGCGCTGGATTGCGGTTATATCAGCCCGGCTCAACACAAGGATTTTGATGCGGCGTGGCAATCTGTCGGCGGCATGATTGCCAGCATGATTCTCAAGGCTGATGATTTTTGCGGAACAAAAAAAACTGATCTCTGATCCATCCTCTATCATCAATCCGCGCATTCTCACTTTTCCTCGATGCCATCTTCCACCTTCAATCCTCTATGCTCGCTGCGGAAATGGGGCAGCTTTGTGCGCTTCTCGCACACCATCTTCGCGCTTCCCTTCGCGCTGGCGGCTATGCTCGTGGCCGCGCGGGACCATCGCGGCTGGCCCGGTTGGAAAACGTTCGGGCTGATTTTGGCGGCCATGGTTTGCGCGCGAACTTGCGCCATGGCCTTCAATCGGATTGTGGACCGGAAATTCGACGCGCTGAATCCGCGCACCAAAAACCGCCATCTGCCGAGCGGACAGGTTTCCTTGTCGGGTGCCATTTTGTTGTGCGCCCTCTCGGCCGCCGGTTTGATGGCCGCGAGCTATTTTCTCAATCCGCTGTGCTTCTATCTTTCGCCCGTGGCTCTGGTTTTGGTGTGTTTTTATTCGCTGACCAAGCGGTTCACGGATTACACGCACGTTTTTCTGGGCATCGCCCTCGCGCTCTCGCCCATCGGCGCGTGGCTGGCGGTGAAGGGTGGCAATGTCTCGCCGCTGGAAATGCTGCAAATGACGCTGCTCGCGTTCGCTGTCGTGCTTTGGCTGGTCGGCTTCGATATCATTTACGCGCTGCAAGATTACGAGTTCGACCAGTCGCACGGACTCCGCTCGCTCGTCGTGGCTTGGGGACCAAAGAACGCCTTGGGCGCGGCGTTCCTCGCGCACATGGCGATGTGCGGCGTGCTGCTGGGCTTCGGGTTGCTTTGCCGGTTCCGCCTCGCCTATCTCATTGGCTGGCTCATTATTCTCGCCTGCCTCGTGCTGGAGCATTGGATCGCGCGGCGCCGCAGCCTGAACTGGATCAACCTCGCCTTCTTCCGGTTAAACGCCCTCGTCGGCATCATTTTTTTGGTCATCGTCGCAGTGGAAGTGATTTTCCAGGGCGGCTTCAAGCTGCGATGAGTTGGGAAGAAACATTCAACGCTCAACATTCAACAGCGAATTCCCAATGGAACTGCGGCTGATGCCCTTCGACGTTCGGCGTTGAATGTTCAATGTTGAATGTTCCCCAAAAAAAATTTCCGGTAACGATCCGCCGGTTTTGCTTCTGATGTGGGCATGGACACGGTAAAAATTGACCAGCCAATGCCCGAACCGAACCAATGCCCGCAATGTGGCACGCCGCTCCCCACCGGCGCCCTCGCCGGCCTTTGCCCTGTCTGCCTGCTCAAAATGGGGGCGGCGGCGGATACTGTCACGGAGGCCAGGCAGCCGGCGTTCAATCCGCCGGGCGTCGCCGAACTCGCGCCGCTGTTTCCCCAATTGGAAATTTTCGAACTCATCGGCAAGGGCGGCATGGGCGCGGTTTACAAGGCGCGACAGATACAGCTCGACCGCATCGTTGCCCTGAAAATCCTGCCGCCCGGCATCGGCGATGATCCGGCGTTTGCCGAACGCTTCACGCGCGAGGCCAAGGCGCTCGCCAAACTGAATCATCCCGGCATCGTCACGCTGTACGAGTTTGGCGTGGCGGCAGGCAGGATGCCCGCCGCTACACCCCAGACGCCAGACGCCAGACGCCAGACCCAACTCTATTTCTTCCTCATGGAATTCGTGGACGGCGTCAACCTGCGCCAGTTGCTCGCGGGCGGCCGCGTGTCCGCGCGCGAGGCGTTGGCCATCGTCCCGCAGATCTGCGACGCGCTCCAATTCGCCCACGACCAGGGCATCGTCCACCGCGACATCAAGCCGGAGAACATCTTGCTCGACCGCCGCGGCCGCGTGAAGGTGGCGGATTTCGGCCTGGCCAAGATTGTCGGCAATGACGGTGGGGCGAGCGTCCCCGCGAGCCGTCCGGGCGAAGCCAGGCAGCAGCACCCGCCAACCAATGACCTGACCGACGCCGGCCGCGTCCTGGGCACGCCCCAATACATGTCGCCGGAGCAGATCCAGGCCCCGGGCGAGGTGGATCATCGCGCGGACATCTACGCGCTGGGTGTGGTGTTCTACCAGATGCTCACCGGCGAACTGCCCGGTAAACGCCTCGAAGCACCGTCGACGAAAGTTCAAATCGACGTGCGCCTCGACGAAGTGGTCCTGCGCGCGTTGGAAAAGAAACCCGAACTCCGCTACCAGCAAGTCAGCGAAGTAAAAACCATGGTGGAAACCATCGTAGCCACCCCCGATGCCAGTAGGAGACGAGGTGACGAGTCTCAAACTAAAAGCGGGAAAGGAGAATCAAGGAGTCAGAAGCCAGAAAGCGGGTTGCGTCCGAGTTTTTCAAACCCGCTGGCTTTGCCCCTCACTCCGTTTACGCGCATCATTGATAAGAGTTGGGTGGTCATGGTGTGTGCGATGATTATTCTGTTGGTTTACGGAACAAAGGGCAGCATAGCCTGGAGCATTTGGAATTCATGCTTTGCCATTCTCATGTTGGTCACCTTGTTGGAACTGCTTTTCCGTCTCCGCAAAGAAAAAATGGCTGGCACTACTTCACCGGGTAGCAGCCGACGTGAGGAGGCTCAAACTGAAAATTCCGCAATCCCCAATCCGCAATCCGCAATTGAATCGCGCTTCTCGCGCACGGCGGTCGTGGGGGCTTGCATGGCGTTTCTATTCCTGTTTCTGTCGTGGCCGCTGTGGTATTCTGTCGTGTTGAGCCTAGGCAAATCGAGTGGGAATGCGCCGATTGTTGCGCGGCAAATTGCTTTCTTCCTCTTGATGGGTTTCGGTGGACTGTGGGGAGCAGGTGGCACCACACTTTTCGGCTGGATTGCGGTTGTGCAAATCCGCCGCGCGTCAGGAAAACTATACGGAATGTGGCTGGCGGTGTTCGACGGCTTGTTTTACCCGCTGTTGGTGCTGGACGGAGTGATGGCTTGGTTGTGGCTGGTGCTTGCAAAGCTGTTTGCCCGTCAAGTTCTCAGTCTTCAGGACTCACTGTTCCTTAATCCGTGGGATCTCACCATTTGGGTTTTTCTGGCGCTCGCCTCCATTGCATTGGTGGACTTTTTCATCATTCGCCGCGTCTGGCGCGCGGTGAACAAGGACAGCACCGCCGTCCCGCCTGCCGATGCTAGTAGCAGCCGAGGTAACGAGGCTCAAACTGAAAAAAAAACGTCCTTGGGGTGGAGGCTTACTACCATACTTGCAATTGCATTCCTTGTTTTATACGCGGTTTTCATGGGCTTGAATGTTCATCATCAGCTTTCAACGATTGATCAAATCGTTGCTAACCCGCTGGGCGATGCTCGAGCGCGTGCATTGAACGGTCCACCGTTCGTGGCGCGGTTGAACCAAGCGGAAGTGGAACTCGTGGCCATCGGCAATCTGCCGTGGACGAATCCCGTTTGCTGGCTGCCCAACGGCGCGCCATCCAACGAACCGTTCCCAACCAGAAACTGCAATGTAAGCCAGTGGTCAGCGGACAACGAAATCAGAAAAGTGGCATTTTACATCCGCAACGAAAGCGCGGAAGGTATTTCTTCTCCGGTTTGCCGCGTCAGTAAGGAATCGGGCGCGCAACCCGCCAGTTCCTGCTGGGCTGTTCCGGACCAGCCAACGCCCAACGGCTATCTCGGCCAGATCATCGTTTGCCCGAGCAACGCCGCGACGATGAATATTTCCGTTGGCATCGCCAACGGCCCGTGGGAAACCGCCGTCTCAGTGCATTCTGGTTTGGGAGGCGGGGCATCATCGGGAGGTGATTGGAGCGCGTCTTACCAAGCCGTGTCCGGCAAGAGCAGCGAGGTGGCGGTGAGTTGCACTTACACCAAAAACGAAGACTGGGAGTCGCGGATGGTCTGCGTGGCTGCCGACGGCAAGCTCACCGTAATCCCGGAAATCTCAGCCCACGCAGCCAAGCTTCCGACAACGAGTGGACTGCTGATGTTCTCGTCCGATGCCTTTGAGCACATCAAGGAATTCCAATTGCAGCGCCGCAAGTATCAGTGGGCCGAGTTCCGCAACGTCTCGCTCCAACCCGGCCACCGGACAACGGTGACGGTGAAAGATTCCGGCGGCGGAATTCAATCCACGCCGCCAATGTCCGCCTCGTCCGCCGCCGCACCCGAGCTTTCCTTCGGCCCGGTGATCGAACGGGTGGTGAATGACTTGAATGTTAATAATCAAAACGTGGCAATCCGTTTCCAGACCGGAGAACTACTTTCGCTTCCCCCCGTTGACCGGATCGGTCAGCAAATGTGGATGCTTACAAATGGGCTAGCCTTGCTTGTCACCAAGGAAACCGGTCATTGGATATTGACCGCCGGCGGGCTGCGCCTGGGAGACATCCCTGCGGAGCGTTGGGAAAAGGCTAATGCAGCCGAGGTCACCGAATCGCTTCAGTATGGAACAAGGCTCACGCATCCTGAACACATTGAGCTGGCCGAAGTGTCTTACCTGCTGCCGGAGCCTTTGAACCTGCCTTTCGTTTTGTCAATTCAAACCCGCGAAGGTGCCATAGGCCTCCTGCAACTCACCGGCTTCACCGAGAACCCGCGCGGCGTGAAGCTCCGCTACAAGCTGGTGCAATCCGACGGCGCAAGCGCGCGGTTTCAAGGCGAACCGGCGATTGGTCTTGACTGGCCGACCAATGCGGCCTCGCGTTCCCAATTTTCCGATTTCCTTTTCAAGAGCGCCATCCGTGAGTATGTAAATCAGCGTAACACCAATGCCTTGAAAATTTACGATTTTATGTTTCAGGCTTTTCCAGAATTAAAACAAGACCCTGGTCAGCAGCTTCAGCTTGCCCACATCTTAAATAGTTCCGGCCATGCCCGCGGGGCTTTGGAAATCATCTCCCAGATCGAAACCAACGGCTCCGATTATGTGAAGGAATATCCCGGATTGGTGTGGCTGGCCAAGGGAAACGCCCTCAGACAACTGGGTCGGTATGGCGACGCCATGATTGCCTATTCAAACATAGTGATTTGGACGACCAACGGGCATCAATGGTTTTCCAGTTACTTATTCACGGTCACCAATTCGATGCGAGACTTAGAGGCAAAACAATTTTTCCAAAAAGAACCGCCCAAGCTGCAATTCCTCGCGTGGCAGGATGAATGGGAAACCAACCAACCCGGCGCGGCTCGGCATCCCGACGGCTCGCCGGTCACAGCCGCTACGGAATTGAAATGGCTCGATGTCGTCTCGGCTGGTGGCATGGACGTGAGCAGTTTGAAATTGTCGCCCGAGCCGCGTTTCCTGAAGCTCTGGTTCTCGCATCCTGCTTTTGACGGGAACAGTCTGGGTGAGATCACCTTGCTGGATGACCAGAACCAAGCCATTCCGCTCGCTGCCGGCGGCTCCCTGTCCTGCAGCCAGCAGGAAGCCAATGAAAACGACGGCAACCTCGGCTGGCAGGTGGAAACCTTGAGTCCGGGCGCGGGCACAAACATCCCGCCTCGCGTTACCGTGCGATTGCGCTACACCGCCGGACCGCTGGAGAATACGCAAGACGTTCCCGTTACGCCAAACAGTTCCACCGTGATGAGTTTGGAGGGTGGCAGCCAGCTGAACGGCGTGGGTCAGAATGTGGACGGCAACGCTTTCGTGGCCATTGCGGTAGATGCCGGCAAATTGAAGCAGCGGAAATTCGGTGCATTGGTGGTGACCAAAGACGGACGCGAGCTGAAAGCGTCCGGTGGCAGCACTGGCGGAATATCCGGCGGATCTGGTGTACGCGTGGAAAGTTTTGTTTTCGATGTCCCGCTGGCCGATGTGGTGAAATTCATCATCGGCACGCGCCCCATCCGCACCGTGGAATTTACCAACGTAGTGCTGCCGGGAAACCGCCAGCAGCCCTGATCCTATCTACACCCATTTCCCAAACGGGCAGGACTTCCGCATTCCACGACACTGGCGCACGAATTGGATTCGTCGGAACAGCCGAAGGTTTTGGAGTGCGGCGGCCCTCCGCCGCTTTCCCTCCGAATCGTCGGAAACAAAAAATAATATTGCCACACATTGTCTCCGGCATATAATATACAAAATACTGGCGGGTCCTAGCCGTGTGCTTTCCGCCGTGATCGATCTTTGGCATATCTGATTTTATTTGCGACCGGCTCATGCCCTCGGGTCGGTCGTTGCGCGCACCTCGTCGTCCGCAACGACCGCCCCCGTTGGAGTTCAACCTTCAGGTTGTTCTTCTTTTCTGTGCGCCCTGTTCAGCCAATCCGGAGCGCACGCCGTTGGGCGCAGCGCCTGTTTCATGTTCCAAATTCGATGTTCGATGTTCGGCGTTCAGCGTTCGATGTTCGGATTGAAAATTGAAAAACAGGTACCTTTAGGTACCCGGAGGTACCCGCAGGTACCCTGCGCTCCCTCTCCGGCCCGCGATCGCGGGAGGGAGAGGGCGGCCGTAGGTCGGGTGAGGTAGGGCCAGCGCCTAGTGCATGGCACCAGTTCACTTGGGGAAAGTTAAGTTGTATGAGACAAGTTCGAAAAATTTCAATTTCTGGTCCGGTTTGGTCCGGTTTGGTCTGGTTTGGTCCGGTTCTACCCCACCCGCCAACCTTTAACATCATTCGATGTTCAGCGTTCGATGTTCGCGGTGAATTTTGAAACTAGTTTCCAAAACCGGGTTCTAACTCTTTGACTCTGAGGTTAATACATGGCCCCATGTTACTTTTTGTCAGTTTTCGGCATTTTAAAAATGGGGTATCAAAAAGGCACAAAAAGTATCAAATGGTATCAAAAAGTAACATCATGACCTGACACCCAAAAGTTGGCCCGCTTTAGCGGCCGCTTCAACGCTTTAACGTTTTAACCCTTCAACCCTTCAACCCTTCAACCCTTCAACCCTTCAACCCTTCGCCGCCAAAGCGGCCAGAAAAAGTCGGTAACAATTATCCCGTTTCGCTGTTGGATTGTTTTGTAGGTGACGAGGTGACGAGTCTTAGAGCGTTTGAAAAAATCCTGTAGCCGTTCGGAGCGAGGATTTTTGGGTTTTGGTGAGGCTTTGGCGAAGGAGCAAGTTGGAAGCAACCCTGTAACTGAGCCGAAACGAAGCCTAAACCCAAAAAGACCGCTCTGTTCCTTCGGCCAAACCGAACGGCTACAGTATTTTTGAAAATCTCTAAATCAAAAGAAAAGTTAGAGACTCCTCACTTCGTTTCCTGCAATCATCGGGAATGGCCTCGGACTGTCCTTCTTCCTCCGCGCCGGGCGATATTTTCGCCACGACGCATTGGACGGTCGTGCTCGCGGCGGGCCGGCGCCACACGCCGCAATCGGATGCCGCGCTGGCGGAACTGTGCCGCACCTACTGGTTTCCGCTTTACGCCTATGTCCGGCGGCGCGGCCACACCCGGGAAGATGCGGAGGATTCGGTGCAGGCGTTCTTCGCTCGGTTTCTGGAAAAGAATTACCTCGCGGGCCTGAGCGCCGAGCGCGGCCGGTTCCGCGCCTTTCTACTGGCGTCGCTGAAACATTTCCTCATCAACGAATGGAAGAAGTCGCAGCGGCTCAAGCGCGGCGGCGGTGCGGAAAACCTCTCACTGGACTGGGAATCGGCGGACACAAAATTCCAGGTGGCCGCGACGGATGAGCCGACTCCCGACAAGGCGTTCGACCGCGAGTGGGCGCTGGCGCTGTTGGCCAAGGTGATCGGCCGGCTGCAGTCGGAATGCGCGGCGGACGGTAAGGCGAAGCTGTTCGGTCATTTGAAAATTTTTCTCACGGCGGGCAAAGGCGCGTTGTCGCACGCGGACGCGGCCCGGGCTTTGGGCATGGATGAAACGGCCGTGCGGGTGGCGGTGCACCGGCTGCGGAAGCGTTACCGAGTGCTGTTGCGCGACGAGATCGCGCAGACGCTTTCCGACCAATCCCAGGTGGACGAGGAGATGCGCGCGCTGTTCGGGGCGTTCAGCGGGTGAGACCGGGCACCTTTTGAAACGGCGGTAGCCATTCAGAAATTATTCCGGAAAAAGTGGAAACCGGCGCGGCCTCTGCCCTACAATTAGTTTGCACATGAGCAAACCGGTCAAATCACAGTGGGACTTCGGCGAGCTATTTCCGGCGGAGCCAACCCGCAAGGTCTTGTCCGTTGGGGAGCTCACGGGGAATATCAAGCGGTTGCTGGAAAATTCCGTCGGCTCCGTCTGGGTCAGCGGGGAAATCACCAACCTGCGCGCCCAAAGTTCGGGTCATGTTTACTTCACGCTCAAGGATCCGTCGGCGCAGTTGACTTGCGTGCTTTTTCGCGGCACGGCGGCCGCCCAGCGCCACCTGCTCGCGGACGGACAGCAGGTGTTGCTCCAGGGCGACGTGACAGTTTATGAGGCGCGCGGACAATATCAGCTCATCGTCCGCGCGGTGGAATTGCAGGGCGTGGGCGCGCTGCAAGTCGCGTTTGAGAAGCTGAAGGCGAAGCTGGCGGCCGAAGGACTTTTTGCCCCGGGACGGAAACGTCCGCTGCCGGAGTATCCGCAGCGCATCGGCCTCGTGACCTCGCCGACTGGCGCGGCCATCCGCGACGTGCTGCACGTCGTGCAACGGCGCAATCCCGGGCTGGAAATCATCCTCGCCCCGTGCCGCGTGCAAGGCGACGGCGCGGCGGGGGAGATTGCCGCGGCCATCCGGCTACTGAACGAGTTCAATTCCGCACTCCGCACTCCGCCTTCCGCACTCGATTTAATTCTAGTCACCCGCGGCGGCGGGTCTTTGGAGGATTTGTGGGCGTTCAATGAGGAAGCCGTGGCGCGGGCGATTTTTGAATCGGCGGTTCCGGTCGTGTCGGCGGTCGGACACGAGATTGACTTTACCATCGCGGACTTTGTGGCGGATGTGCGCGCGGCCACCCCGAGCGCGGCGGCGGAAATTATCACGGAAGGCGTGTTCAAGAGCCGTAAATTTGTCGGCGACGCACCGGCGTTGCTCCAGCGCGCCGCGCGGCGCGGCTGGGTGTCCGCGGCGGAGGGTTTTGCGCAGCTCGGCGGGCGGCTGACGCGGTTGCATCCGCGCCGGAAGCTGGACGACTCGTTCCAGCGGCTGGATGATTTGCAGGCCGGTCTTTTGCGCGGGCTGAAGACGGCGGCGCGGTCGCGCGGCCTGATGTTCGCGAACCTCGCGGGCCGCTGGCAGCGCGCCAAGCCTTCGCTGGCGCTCAAGGCCCGGCGCGAGACCCTGCATCAGTTGGCCAGGCGCCTGCAATCGCTCGGCCCGGAACAGGTGCTGGCGCGCGGCTATTCCATCACGCTGGATGCCGCGACCGGCCGGGTGCTGCGCACGGCCGCCGGGATCAAAGCCGGTCAGCAGATAAAAACCCGGCTGGCCAGCGGTGAGTTTTCCAGCCGCGTGGAACCGTAAGGATGATTCAGCGCGGCCGTAAGCTTTAGCCGTTTCGTAATCCTTGCAGAAAGCCGATTAAGATTACGACGACGATTAGGATTAGGATGCCCCGGCCTTTCTCCGCGCTGGACGCCGCTAGGGTTTTTCCCTATGTTTTTCCCATGTCAAAACCAGCCAAGGCCGGTGACGCGGCCAAAGGCGGCGTGCCGTTTGAAGAGGCCCTCAAGAAACTTGAGGGCATCGTTGACGCCATGGAGGCGGACGATCTGCCTTTGGAAACGTTGCTTGCCCGCTATGAGGAAGGCGCGCGGCTGGTCAAAATCTGCCAGGAAAAACTCGCGGAGGCGGAGGTGAAAATCCAGCAACTGGAAAAGACCGCGGCGGGCGAACTGAAACTGAAGCCGCTGGATGAAATCTCCAATGACTAATTCCGGATGTTTAACGCATGACGGAGGCAATCACCCAACTTGAGCAGTCGCTTCGCCATTCGTCATTCGCGCTTGGCGTTTTTTAGTCATTATGGTTTAGTCATTCGGATTTAAAATTTATATGAGTCGATACTTGGACATGGTGGACAGCCCGGAGCACGTTAAAAAGCTCACGGTGCCGCAATTGCAGGATCTCGCCGGCGAAATCCGCACCGAGCTGATCGAGGGCCTCGCCAAAGGCGGCGGTCACCTCGGCCCGAACCTCGGCGTCGTCGAACTCTCCATCGCGCTGCACAAGGTCTTTACCACGCCCAAGGACAAATTTGTCTGGGACGTGAGCCATCAGGTTTATGTCCACAAGCTGCTGACTGGCCGCAAGAGCCGCTTCCGCACCATCCGCCAGACCGACGGCCTGAACGGTTTCGCCCTCCGTACGGAAAGCGAGCACGACAGCTTTGGCGCGGGCCACGCGGGCACGGCCCTGTCCGCCGCGCTCGGCATGGCCGCGGCGCGCGACAAACGCGGCACGAATGAAAACGTCGTCTGCATCTTCGGCGACGCCGCGCTGACCAACGGCATCACTTTTGAGGCGATGAACAACGTCGCGCACACCACGAAAAAATTCATCGGCATCCTGAACGACAATGAGTGGAGCATCGCCAAGAATGTCGGCGCGATTTCCGGTTACCTCAACAAGCTCATCACCAACCCGCGCTACAACCAGCTCTCCAAGGATTTCGAAAATTTCGTCCGCCGCCTGCCCAAGGGCGAGCTCGCGCTGAAACTCGCGCACCGCGCCGAGGGCGGTTTCAAGGGCGCGCTCACCGGTGTCGGCCTGAAGCCGTCCACGAGCCTCGTCGAGTCCGACGGGCGTGGCGGCCACGGTTCGCCCGTGTTGTTCGAGGAGATGGGGCTGCGCTACCTTGGCCCGATTGATGGACACGACCTCCCGCTGCTCATCAGCACGCTGGAATTTGCCAAGGCGTGCGACCATCCGATTGTCATCCATGTCCTGACCCAGAAGGGCAAGGGCTTTGAAGCCGCGCTCAAGCAGCCCGAGAAATTCCACGGCCTCGGACCCTACAACGCCCTGACCGGCGAAACCGCTCCCGCCAAGGCCGGTGCCCCGCCGATGTACCAGGACGTGATGGGCCAGACCGTCGTGAAGCTGGCCAGGAAAAACGAAGCCATCGTCGGGCTCACTGCCGCCATGCCCAGCGGCACCGGCATGAAGCATCTCGAAAAAGCGATGCCGGAGCGTTACTACGATGTCGGCATTGCCGAGGAACACGGCGTCATCTTCGCCGCCGGGATGGCGACGATGGGACTGCGCCCCATCGTGGCGATTTATTCCAGCTTCCTCCAGCGCGCTTACGACTGCATCCATCACGACGTCTGTTTGCAGGATTTGCCGGTGATTTTCTGCATGGACCGCGCCGGCTTGTCCGCTAACGACGGCCCCACGCACCACGGCATTTTTGACATCTCCTACCTGCGCTGTTTCCCGAATGTCGTCGCCATGGCGCCGGCCAACGAGGACGAGCTGGCGGATATGATGTTCACCGCCACCACCATCAATCATCCCACGTTCATCCGCTATCCGCGCGGCGCGGCGGAAGGTGTGCCGGTCAAGGACGAACCCGCGCTCATCGAAGTCGGCAAAGCCCTCGTGCAACAAAGTTTCGCCAACAACGGCGGGCGCAAGGTTGCGCTGTTCGGACTTGGGCCGATGAACGCCATCGCCAAAAAGGCCGCCGCGCTACTCGCGGCGGACGGTTACGACGTCGCCGTCATCAACCCGCGCTTCACCAAGCCGATTGACGCGGCGGTGCACGAGCAGGTCGGGCGCGCCGCGGAATTAGTCGTGACGCTGGAAGACCATGTGTTGATCGGCGGCTACGGCTCGGCGGTCCTGGAACTCTTCAGCGAGCAGGCCGTGAAGACGCCCGTCGTGCGCATCGGCTGGCCGGACCAGTTCATCGAGCACGCCACCACGCAGGACGAATTGCGCAACAAGTATGGCCTGTCCGTCGCAAACACCGTCGCCAAGGTGAAAACGCATTTCGGCGACACGACTTCCGCCACGAAGCTCGTCGGCGGGGCGTAAGCACCATAGGTGTGAAATCTTTGTAGGTTTTAAACCCAAAGGTTTCAACTCTGTTCAGGGGCGCCCGTTTCTATTGGCCGACACCAGCGACACCGCCCTCTGCCGTTGGAACCGCGACCACCAGCCCCACGCGAACGCCTCGCTCCGTGAGGTTTTGGACTGCGCTGGCAGAGCAAAGCGGTGACACCGCTTTTACGTAGCCATCCAAGTCATCCACCGGTCGAAAGCGCCGTCGTGCTGTGCTTGCCGCCGCGGTCCAAAATCGCTGCCGGCGGGCAATAAACCATGGTGAATCACTTAATGGGCGGCATTTTCTTTCCTTGATTTTCCATGCAATCGGCATTTTCATCTGGCGTCAGTAATTAACAAAAAATTTAAACTATGGCCTACAAAGATGTCACCCCGCCCGCCGGCGGCAAAATCACGATCAAGAACGGCAAACTCACCGTGCCGGAAAATCCCATCCTGCCGTTCATCCGCGGCGACGGCACCGGCCCGGACATCTGGGCGTCGT
>CAIQEI010000052.1 GCA_903870815.1 uncultured Verrucomicrobia subdivision 3 bacterium | reverse complement strand
CGGCAAGTTCATCACCGAAGACCTCGGCATCAAGCTCGAGACGGTGGAACTCGCCGACCTCGGCCGCGCGAAGACCGTCATCATTGACAAGGAAAACACCACGATCGTCGAAGGTTCCGGCAAGAACAGCGACATCCAGGGCCGCGTGAACCAGATCCGCCGCCAGATCGACGAAACCACGAGCGATTACGACCGCGAAAAATTGCAGGAACGCCTGGCGAAGCTCGCCGGTGGCGTGGCCGTCATCAACGTTGGCGCTGCGACCGAGAGCGAAATGAAGGAAAAGAAAATGCGCGTGGAAGACGCGTTGCACGCAACCCGCGCCGCTGTCGAAGAAGGCATCGTGGCCGGTGGTGGTGTAGCGCTCATCCGCTGCATCGCGGCGATTGAAGGCGTCAAGGGCGCGAACGAGGACGAGACCATCGGCATCGGCATCGTCAAGCGTGCCGTCGAATCCCCGCTCCGTTCGCTCGCCGCAAACGCTGGCGAAGAAGGCAGCGTCATCGTTGACAAGGTCAAGAAGGCCAAGGGCAACGAAGGTTACAACGTCGCCACGGGCAATTACGAAGACCTAGTGAAAGCCGGTATCGTTGACCCGAAGAAAGTCACGCGCAGCGCGCTCCAGAACGCGGCCAGCATCGCCGGTCTGTTGCTGACCACTGAATGCCTCATCACCGACCTGCCGGAAAAAGACAAGCCGGCGCCCGGTGGCGGCGGCCACGGCGGCGGCATGGGCGACATGGGCGGCATGGGCGGCTACTAAGCCCACCGTAAACTATCGAGGAACCGGGAAATCAGAACGCGGTCGGAAAGAAATTTCCGGCCGCGTTTTTCATTTCGTAGCCGCCGACGTCAGGAGGCTCATTTCAAAAATGAAAATGTGTAGGCAAAGGTTGAGTCTCCTCGGAAATTTATACCGGTTTGAGTTTGAAATCGCACTGTAGCGGCGGTCTGTGACCGCCGAATTGATTATCAAACGGCGCTCACAGAGTGTCGCTGCAACAATCTGAAAATGGTGCAATTTCGAACCGCAGAGGGTATTACAAAGTCGCCCGCCATTTTTCGCTGACGGCATTGCAATACACCCGCTTGACCAAAGCATTAAATTAGCGGATTATAGAGTTGCCGAATATTTTGGATGGGGGCGTACTGGTTTCGACCATGTGAACACGCCAGAGGCGGCATGCCGAGGAAGATGCGTTGGCCTCGTTAATCATTCGCATCAAAACTAAAAAGCTAACGAAGAACTAGCCCTCGCGGCCTAAGGCCCCGACGTTCGTCACTGGACACCTGCTACGGTGAATGAACGCAACTGCAGGCATGGTTGACGGCGGAGACCGCGCGTTGTCAGCCGAGATCTTTTCATGCGGACTAGGCAGTGCGACTCGAGTCCAAGCGCCATCGCATAGCAGAAAAAATTACTTGGAATAAGCATGTAGTCGCGGCTGGTAGGTCGGCTTGGGACGCGGGTTCAATTCCCGCCGCCTCCACCATTATTTGTTGGTACAAGTCGCCCCTGGTCATCATTCTGGGGCTGATAAAATGGCTTCCCCTGAATTGACTCTACCGCCGGCTTGCCGGTCTTCTCTGAATGACTATGCAATTCCGGCTGCAAAGCGCTAAGATATGATGGTTTTGGAAGTTTTCCCGCAGCGCTTGAATTCAAGTACGGATTCAGCCTCGCTGGTCTTGATGATTATAGATCTTTATCTATGCGGCGATTAGCGCGTTCTCGGGCCTTGCGTAAGGCGTCAATCGCAGATTCCGTGCTGACAGGTGTATTTGGCTTAGATTTTGATTTGGCAGGTTCGGCTGATTCCGGCGTGTGGGTTATAATTTTTGCACCCGGAGTCATGGGGCGCATCCGCGACGGCTTGCGGACCAGCCATGGAAAAATAGGTTTGATAGGTTTTTGTGGAACGGTGGGTTGAGAAGTTGCTCTTTCTTCCGGTTCAGCCGTGGCCACTAAGGCTGCTTGGGGCCTGAATAACCGGGAAACCCAGCCGGTGCGGCGTTCCAAAATTTCCAGGAGAAACAAAATCGTACCGAGAACGAGCAACCAGGGCGCAAGCTCGACATAGCGTGATTTTACCGGCAAATCGTTCCAGATTTTTGGTATCTCAATGCGCTCCCGACCACCGGTTGTTGTGGCAATTTGCGCCAATGTTTCCGCGCCGCGTCCCGGCTGGTCGGGAGCGAATTCTGGCGAATACGGCAGGCACGCCGCCGGCATCGTGACTGGCTGCTGTCCGGAAATCTCGACTGTGTTCAAAACCGTCTCGCGCCCGGCAACCGGAATCGCCGCTTCGAGCAGGTCGGCGTTTTTCCATTGCAAGGTCATGGTTTCTTTTGCGGGCGCGGCCCCGGGGAGCCCGTGCAATATCCTCACGCGCGGCAGCGTGGAAAGCGGTTCCGCCTTGCGTGCCG
The DNA here is from genome assembly GCA_903870815.1 of uncultured Verrucomicrobia subdivision 3 bacterium. Lineage (GTDB taxonomy): Bacteria > Verrucomicrobiota > Verrucomicrobiia > Limisphaerales > UBA11358 > UBA11358. Next base: position 12,965 of record CAIQEI010000052.1, on the reverse strand, counting down.
GATCCAGATGCAGCTGCACCAAGCAAACGCCGTCGCGGATTTCCTGCGTCAGCAGCATTTCATCCGGTAGCGGCTCGTGTTTGCCGGCGACCCAGCGTGCCAGCGTCGCGTAAAACTCGCCCGCCTGGTTCCATTTCGCAAAATCGCCGCTGAAATTTCCGTCCGCCTCCCCGAGATAGCAGAGCACGCGCCCGTTGCCCGCGTTCCAGGATGCGACGACCGGCGCCTTGTATTCGTCGCTGGTGACGGCGGCGAGATTTGCGGTTGGGCGGATGTAGCAAAGATTGTAGCCGCCGAGCGCCGGCGGCGCGGAATTTAATTGCGCGCCGAGTAATGAATATCCGGCGGTCATCTCAAACGGCGTCGGCTGGTCAATGAAAGTGCTGCGCGCAATGGTGAATGTGTCCTGCGCGAAGATGCGCGGAATTTCGTCCGGGTTGTCGCTGAAATAACAATCGCCGCCGCCGCGCCGCGCGAGGTCTTTGAGCATGTTCGCGTCGCAATCGTGTTCCGTGCCGAGACCGACCACGCTCACCGTCACGTCGGCTTCGCGCAGCTTCGCGACAATTTCCTCGTAATGCGACGACTGCTCGGCGTCCGCTGCGTCCGAAAAAAGGATGATGTGTTTCGTCTGCGCCTTCGCGCCCTGAATCATCCGCGCTGAAGCGACGAGCGCGTCGTAAATGTAAATGCCACCGCCCATGGAGCCGATGGCCAGAATCTGGCTGCGATACGACCGGTTGTTTTCCACCGTGTTGAGCGGAACGATTTCATGCGCTACGGTGTCCACGGCGAACACGCCGAATTCGTCCATCGGCGACAGCAAATCCAGCACCTGCACCGTGCCGAGATCGGCCAGATCCATCTTAATGCGCCCGCCGCCCGCCGGCATGGACATGCTGCCAGAACGATCCAACGCGACCACCACCGCCACGCTCAACTTTCGATGTTCGCGGCGCATTTCCATCGAGATCGGCATAACGCGTTCCAGCGGCGATTTGAAATAGCCGCCCGGCCCGTAGGATTTTTGGCCGCCGGTCATCGCGAGTCCGCTACCGGTTCCCTCGACCCACGCCGCCAGCGTTTCCATGCCGCTCATGCCGATTTGCCCCGCCGGAACATTTTCCAAAATAACGGAGGAGAATTGCGAAAGTTCCTCCAATGACCACTTGCATTGCGCCGGCGTTTTGCCAGCCACATCAATCGCGCCGGCACGCAATAATTTCACCAGCCCGGAATTTTCTCCGGCTGAGGATACAACGAGAGTTGGTTTCGCTCCTTCCACGCCAACCAGCGCTCGGGCGGTATTATTTTCGGGAACCGGATCATCTTGTGAGCCGTTTATTGTGACTGTGTATTCGTTCACGCCCGCCGTGGACGCGCGGTCACGAAACATCAGCCGCGTGCGGCCGGCGGATATTTTTTTTGTGCCGGAAGAAATGATGTCATCGCAGCGCCGAAGTTGATAATGGATTTCTTGGTCGGCCGGCGCCTGCACCCAGGCGCTCATGGCAAACGCCTGGCCAGGCTGAACCGATTGCGGGGTGAGAAAACTTTGGATGGCCACGTCGCCCACTTGCGGGCGCGCGAGCAGACGAAAATCCACCGCCACGCCGCGACCGGCGGCGCGCGCGGCGGCGGCCGCCGGGTCTTTGCCCGTCCATTTGCCATCGGACAAAACGAGGATTCGCCCGCCGCCATCCAGCGGAATCAATGAAAGCGCGGATTCAATCCCATTGTTCACGCTGGAATGATCCGGGCCAACTTGCGCCATGAAGCCGGCAAATTCGCCGCGCTGCGGCGACTGTTCGACGACGGCGTCACGCCCGAACGCGACGACGCCTAGCTGGTCGCGCGGCCCCATGGATTTGTGCAGCAGACCAATGATTTCTTTTTCTGACGCTTCGGAATCTTGCGGCATGGATTCGCTGCGGTCGGCCAGGACAATTACCGTTCCCGCGCGGTCTGGAAGTTTTATCGCGAATTGCGCCAAGGCTAAAACGATCAGTAGAAAAATAACAGCGCGCAAAGTTTTCAACCAGCGATTCGGCAGCGGCCACGTGAACCACGCCGCCGCGAGCGGAATCAGTAGCAGGAGCCAGACGGGCTGGAAAAGGACGATCATTTCAGCTTCTTCCTTTCGCCGTTGCCACGAGCCAGAGATGGGTCGTCAGCAACGCCAGCGCGAGCAGGCCGAATACCCAGACGACCGAAGCTTCCACCAGCCGATGCTCGGTGTCTTCGCCCCATTTTCCCCATTGCCCGGTCGCGCAAGCGGCCAGATCGGATTTGTCGGCGGCCAGCACGTTCACCGAAAACTGATTTGTTGTCGCGTTCGCCACGACGGAATAAATTCCCGGCAGCGGTGTTTCCAGCGCCAGTTCGCCACCGGTTTTCGGAAAGAACCTTTTCCCGCCATCCGGCTGCGTGACGGTCACCGCCTCGCCGGTGGTTTTCAAATCCACTTCCGTGCCGAGCCGGGCGTTGCTTTCCTGGAGGCCGGGCATTTCGGAAATCCGCCAAGCCAATATGTTCCAAAAAAGAATCGGCCAGTCGGGCGTGTTTTGCAGCGTGGAAATTTCCGGGTTCAAATTCAAGGTCAGCTGCCGCCGGCCCAACGGGTCCTCGTGGACGGAAAGCAGCGGCGTGTTGCCGGCAAAAATGACCGGTACATCGCCCGGCGCATTGGTCGCAGCGGCCGCCGCCCAGACGACGCCTTCAAGCGCAATCCCGGCGGCTAGTGGATGCGATGTATCCACAATGAACGGGCCAGTGTAGGCGTTTGTTGCCGCTAAGGTGGACCACGCCATACTCCATGCGTTGCTGCCCGCCGCCGTACCGGTTTCGTGGAAGACGAGTTCGGGATTTTCGGAAATTGCCGCGCGCAAGCCGGTCGCGTCGAGCGTGCGGCTGACGAGCGCGGCCAAATTTTCATTTGCAAGCGCTACCTGGACGCGGACTCGTTTGCGAATCGGCGGCAGCAGTTGAACTTCGTTGTCCTCGGCGAGCGGATCGGCATCCAGCGTGGCGCGAAGTAAAGGTGCCTCCGCCGGGATGTTAAAAACCAGCCTCTGGCTTTCGTGCGCGCCGAGCAAGATGGACGTGCTTTGCACGGTGTTGGAACCGTATTGCACCGTTAGCTTGGTTGCGTGGGCGTTGCTGGATAAATTGGCGACTTCGAGCAGGCAGCGGTCCCGTTCGCCGAACGCCGTGCGCGAGGCGTTGACCATGGCAAAATTATCCAGCGGCAAACCAAATGCGTGCCATTCAAGCCGCTGGTTGGAAATCTTTTCGTCGCCCGGCCGATGATCGGTAAGCACCAGAATGTTCGCCTGCTGTTTGTCGACTTCGGCGGCAAGTGTGATGGCCGTATCAATCGCCGCTGCCGGCGCGCGGCATTGCCATTGCGACAATAATTCATTGACTTCACGCCAGCTCTTCGCCGTCGTACCGAGCGAACGCGGGTCCCCGCCGGCGAGAATCAGCCGTGTGGACGGTGGTGGCTGATGGCGGAAAAGTCTTTCCAAAAAATCATGCGCGCGGGCTTGTGCGGATAAATTGTCGCTGACGGCGCGCATGGAATAAGAATCATCTAGGACGACGATGAGCGGGCGCGCGGATTGCGGCAGCTTCCATTGTGGCCCGGTGGCGGCGACGACGAGCAGCACCAGCGCGAGCAGTTCGAGAAAAAATAGCAGCGGCAGTTGCAGGCGATTGATTTTTGCGCCGCCGGCTTTGGACTGAACTTGAAACTGCCACAGCACGAGGCTGGAAACCTGCCGGCGACGAAACCGGTTCCGCAACAGATAGATCGCCGCCAGCGCCGGCACGGCGGCCAGCGCCATCAAAGCCAGCGGATAGGTCAGGAACGGAATCATGCCGGCGCGAGCAGTTGGATGGCTTCCAGTTCACCGAGCGAATCTTCCAAATTCTCGGCGATGAGAGTGGTCATGCGTGCGCCGTATTGTCGGCAGGCGTCGGCCCAGCTTTGCTGCAATCGCGCGAGATTATCGCTGTATTGTTTGGCGATGCTGGCATCAATGTAGATTTCACTCTCGCCGCCGGTCTCGCTGTCAACGACGCGTAGATTGCCGTGTTCCGGCGGATTCGCGTCGTCGCGGGCGAGTAGTTGAACCACAAAAAGTGCCGCCGCGCCGTCGCGCAAGCGCCGCAACATCTGCGCCGGCTCGCCCGGCCAAAGCAAATCGCTGATGAGCACGCGTACGCCGAGCCGGCGGAATTTCGGCGGTAGGATTTCAAAGGACTGTTCCGGCGTGCGCTGGCTGCTCAATACCAGCTTATCCCACGCGGACGGCGTGAGCGAGTCGTTGGGCAGGCGTTGAAATCCTTCGCCGGAAAGCCAGACCGACTGGGTGCATTGCGCGTTGGCGGCGGCGGTCGCGAGCAACGCGGCGAGCTTGGCAACGGCCCCGGCTTTGGCGGTGTCTTCCAGATTCATTGAGCGCGAGCCGTCGAGAATCAAATCCAGATGCGGCGTGACTTCCTCGCGGAACAATTTCACGGTGAGCCGGTCGGAGCGCGCGTAAATGCCCCAGTCAATGAAACGCAAATCGTCGCCGGGCTGGTATTCGCGAAAGTCCTGAAAATCAATCGAGCTGCCCGCGCGGCGGCCGGAGCGTGAGCCGGTCCAGCCGCTCGCGGCAACCTGCGGAATCTGAAGCGCATAACGCAGGCCAAGTTTTTCGCCGGCGTGTAGGGCTTGTCGAAGGGCGGTTTCCATGCGCAGTAAATATTCGGCAAGGGCAATTAATCTTCTGAAGCGGAGCTGCGCAGCGGCTGAAAATTCCGCCACTGTTTCAGAAACCACCCGGCGTTGATGGCCAGCATCAACCCGAGCCAGCCGACGGCAACATACAAGTGGCTCCATTGCTGGCTTGGTTCATGTATGGAGTAAATGTTGAAGATGTTGCCGAGCTGAAGCCCGTCAATGGATTTCCAGGAGAGCTGGTTCAGAAAAAACAGCACGATGCCGGGGCCGATGGCCACCAGGCTGATCAGCAAAATTGTCAGCAGCCCGGCGATTTGCGGCGGGCGTTTCGGAAAGAATTTCCGGTGGATGAACCGCGCCGTCAGCGCATAGGCAAGGGCGTAGATGATGGTGGTGGCGGTGCACAGCGTGAACTCTTCTCGGTCGGCACCTCTCATTCCGTAATGAGTTGGATACCAAGTGCCGCCGAACGTCAGGACCAGTTGCGCGAAGATGAATGTGCTTGCCGCCATACCGCTCACCCAGACCAGCCCGCTCGCCGCGCCGTTATAATACGGAAAAACCAGCAGCCGTTTCAGCCGGTTCGCGGGGATGTCGCGGCGCACGCGCTTCCCAAGGTCGTCGGCATTGCTGATGACCACGAGCAGGGCGAAAATCAGGATGATTAAAGTCGCCATGGTCCAGACCATGATTAAGGTCGGATCTTCCACCCGAATGACCCAGGCAACATTCAGCAGGCCGCCCAGCAGCCAAATGATTGTGATATACAGACGCGGCAATCGCGCACGGTTGGCCGAGGGCGGGGAAATCAGCGCCACGGAGAGGACATGAAACAGACCGGTCACAATCAGCCCGGCCACTAGGACGGTGAGCGCCGCTATCCAGAAATTGCGGCTGGCCATCATTGACCCGAGGCCCAGACCCATCATGCCGCTGGCGCTAGCAATCAATTCGCCCATGAGCCAAAACGAGAGAAACAGGCCGCCCAGTGCCAGCAGAATCTTGAAGGGCCGGCTCAACGGCAGGCACGCAAGAAAAATGGCTATCTGGTTGGCCGCGCAGACCACTAGAAACAGAAAGAGCAGGATGAAGAACACGCTGGGCAGATCCACGCCGCGCATCAGATTGGTGAACGCCATGAATGGCATGCACGCGCTGAAAAACAACAGCGCCATGTAGGCCCCGCAATAAAGTTTTCCCCGGATGATGCGCCCCGGCGTCAGGGTGCTGACGTACAGCAGGTCGTGGCTGGATTCCACCCGTTCCGCCGCCACGCGAATGCCGATGTAAAGCGGGATGAACATCATGCTGGCACCGGCCAGGATGATCACGAAGGCCTGGAACATTGAGACGCCGAGCTGCACGTCTTCATTCACCCGGACGCTCTGGCCGACAAGAAGCGCCAGCGACGTTATTAACAGTACTGTCAGGAACAGCATCAGCATGCCGGTGACCGCCCAACTGCGTACCGCCTGCCGCAGCTCCTTGATGACGATGGGATTGAACTCCCACTCGCGCCAGTTGACGCAGTGAGATTTGCAACGGGCAAGAATTGAGGAAGTGGAATCAGCCATGTTATGAGATGAAATGCGGGCGGTTGTCTTCGGGATTTTCGCGACGTGGGTCTTTGCCAATAAATGAGAGGGACAAGCCGTAGAACCACATCGAGCCGACTATCATTGACATCAATAAAACATAAACCTTGAATGCGAAGACCCCATTCGTAATCAGCGGCTCGATCCCGGAATGCACTATGTCAAAAAGAAAAAAAAGAATTTTCCAGCAGGACACGGCCAGCCCGGCCGCAAACGCTGCGCCCAAAACCAGCTTGCCCCCCACGGGAGCCCTCACCGCGCCAATCGCGACCGCAGCCAGAATCGCCACGCAGATGGCAAAGTACAGCAGCAACACCGTAAACAGGATGGTGACCAAATCCAGCCCGCGCAGCAGGCTGCTGAATGCCATGAACGGCAGGCAGACGCTTAGAAAAAGGCCGGCCAGGCACACGCCGCCCAGTGCCTTGCCCCGCACCAAATTTTGCGCCCGCAGCGGGGTGAAAAACATCATGTCGGCCTGATGTTTTTCCAGCGCCAATCGGATGCCAGTGTAAATCGGGATGAACATCAGGCCGCCGACGGCCAGCATCGCCAGGCACGAGCGGAACACGGCCCGGCCCGCCTCCATCTCGCTGTCCCGCAAATTTTCCCCAACCAGCGCCGTGACCGACCCGGCAAACAGCATCAGCAGCAAAACCATCAGCATCCCTTCCAAGATGTGGCTCCGCACTGCCTGCCGTAGTTCCTTCACGAGGATGGGGTTCGGTTCCCACTCGCGCCAGCCGGCGAAATGGTTCTTGAGGCTTGTGATGCTCATTGCACGCCTCCTTTCGTCACGTTCATAAAGATGTCTTCCAGGTTGGCCTTGGTCTGGCGGAACTCGATGATTTTGTATTTTTTGGCGATCAATCCGCCGAGGATGTCGCATGCAGCTGACTCGTCGCCGGTCAGATCAAAATGGATTTCGTTCGCCACGTCGCGCGCATTTTCCACAAACGGCGTCTGTAGCAGTTCCTTGAGCAGTTGCGGATTCTGGTGGTAGTTGCCTTCGAGCAGGCGGATGGCCACGATACGGCGGGGCTTGCTCTTCTTGATGACATCCTCAATGGTGCCGGTCTCCAGGATTTTCCCGCGCTCGATGATCACCACGCCGTTGCAGATTTCCGTGAGCTCGGTAAGGATGTGCGAGCTGATGAGAATCGCCTTTTTGCGCTCGGCCAGCAGCAGGAGCAACTCGCGCAACTCCACTCGGGCGCGCGGGTCGAGGCCGGCAGCGGGTTCATCCAGCACCAGAACGTCCGGGTCATAAACCAGCGCCCGGCCCAAACTGACGCGCTGTTTCATGCCTTTCGAAAGTGCCTTGAGATGTTTCTCCCGGATGCCGGCGACATTGGTGAATTCTTCAATCGCCTCAACCGCCTGCTTGCGTTTTTTTCCGCGCAGCCCGTAGGCCCGCGCATAAAAATCCAGATACTCGTGGACGGTGATGTCCGCATGGGCCGGCAAGGTGTCCGGCACATAACCCACCGCGCGGCGGGCGAGTTCCGGCTCTTCGCAAACGGAAATCCCGTTCAGCAGCACATCGCCCTGCGTCGCCTCCTCAATGGTCGAAATAATGCGCATCGTCGTGGTCTTGCCCGCGCCGTTTGGCCCGACGAATCCGAAGATGTGGCCGGCATCGAATGAAAACGAGATGTCGTCCACCGCCACGGTCTTGCCGAATTCCTTCCGCAGATTTTTGACTTGGACTTTCATTTGGCTTCGGGTGTTTCCAGGATTCCAAAAACCACCGCCGAACTTTTCGTCCGCTTCGGGCTGGAGGCGTCACCGAGCGCGTTTTCGATGAACGGATTTCCGTCCAGCACGGCGAGATAGCTGTTTGGCGTAAGAAATTTGCCCGCGCTGTCGGCGAGCTCATCGGGCCGGGCGACGTAAGTGAGCTCGCGCAGCAGCCCGTTCGCGCCGGATTGTCCCGCCGGCTGTGACTGCGGCGATAGAATCAGCCCGGCCTTCTGTCCGGCGGGCACGTCCGTCGCATGATAAACATTCAGGTCCGCGTCGGCGACCCACAGTAATTTGATGGGCGCGCCGAGGCCGTTGACGACCAGCAATTTTCCGTTTTCGTTGACGATCTGGATGCGTTCCCGCCGCGTCTCGGATTTTCGCAGATGAAAATGCGCCGGCACGCGCGCGGAAATCCAGCCGCGCTGGAGATGCTGTGACTGCGTCCAGTCCATTTCGCGTGAAGTTCCTGGACCGTAGCCGCGGGAAACCAGCGGCGTCGCCTCGGTTTCGTAATCAAAATGCAATCCGTCGCTCGGCGTCAGCGGACAATAAAACGCCGTTGCGCCGAAAGTTGTTGCGTGATGGCTGGCCTGGTCAATCATCGTCAATCCCGCGATGCGCGTGTCTGGCGTGATGCCTTCGCGGAGCAAGCTGTAGGCAAAAACAATTAGCGTTGTGGCGAAGGAAATTGCCGGAATCGTCCACAGCATCCACGTCCGGCGCTGCCGGCGGTTGAGGACGTAAATGTTGATCGGCCCGATGGCGATGATGAACGCGACCATGACGACGACAATGCCGTGCGTGGGAATCTTGATGTTTTCAACGACAGGCATCGCGGCGTTGGCCGCCCGGCTATCCGCCGGCAATAGTTGCCAGTAGCGCGCCGTCTCCCGCACGGCGACCCGCAGCGTCCGGACGGATTGTTCATCGAGTGCCGCCGGATTCTCCGAACCGAAGGCGAAGCAGCGGCCGAAGCCCACATCATATTCTACGCCGCCATGCAGGCTTTTTTTCAGCGCCGGATGCCAGGACGCCGGCAAATCCGTTCTGCCGGACAGCATCACATTGCCGCCCGCTGTCAAATAATCGCCGATGGCCGCGAGCACCGCCGGTGACAGCGAACTCATTTCCGCCGCGTTGAGGACGACGACGTCGAACGGCGAGTAGGCCAGCCAGTTTTCGCTCCACTCCGAGATCGGTGACTCGGCCCGTAGACCTTCGACGGCATCCTCGTTCCCGAGGCCTGGCGCATAGGCGCCGGCGGATGCGCTGTTGTCGCTGCTCGCGCGGCCGGCCGAAGCCCACTGGCTGCCGGACGGCCCGGAAATTTCCACCGCATCAATCGCGATGTTGCCCGGCGGGTTATTGCCGAATTCCAAGCGCACGGTTTTTACTCGCTCGCTCGTTTGTGAAAATGAATAATCTGCCGCCCATCCTGAACCAGTGGAACTACGGCTGCCCAATGAAAGCGGTATCCTCGCGATATTTGTTCCCGAAGTTCCCGCCAAAATAATTTCGCCTGCAGTTACCGGCGGTTGCGTGCTGTGAATCACAATTTTATTTGCGACCTGCGGCATGGTGTAATCCAGTTCTAGCCAGTTCGCCAGTCCATAAATCCGCATATCCGGCACCCATGCATTTGGCTGTATTCCGTAACCTCGCGCATCCGGTGGACCTGCCGCCATCGCCGCCGAGAACGCACCGCTGTTCGCTTGAAACAGTTTTTCCACCGCGTCATAATCCAGGCTGCGGCTGATGAACACTGTCGCCGGCTCTCCGCGCGAAATAAAATTGCAATGGTTGTTTGCGTTTGGCGCGCGGATATCGCCTTCGTAACGGCCGTCCACCTCCACGCGGACTTGCCCGTCGCCATTCACCGGCAACGGCGGTTGCAACAGCGACACGACCTCGTGCGCGTCGGGTTCCAGTTTCACCGAGCGCGACAGTTTGCCGAGGCTGTTACCGTTGTTCCATGTACGGTTTGGAAAAGTGAGCGTCACAACGTGCGCCTTGCTGTGCGAGCGGTTTTCCAGCGTCACCCGCATCTCGGCATAGCCGTGATAGGTGCTGCCCGTGAACATCGCCGATGATGAAACGAAAATGTCGCCAAACTCCTCGGCGGCCTGGGCAGGAAAAACCAGCAGAATGAAAAATAAAACATAGAAACATCCAATATTCGATTTTGAACGCCGAACACCGAATGCAACCGGAGCCCAAGCAGCGCCGGCATTGGGGTTCCAATGCTGAATGTTGGATGTTAAATGTTTCAACCGGCCCTTTTTGGTTTCCATGGTTTCCTCAGGCATTTGCCAGTTCCACGTCCTTCGGCAGATTCAGGCCGGTTTCATCAAGCTGGCCGAGCAGTTCCGTGACGAGCTTTGACGTGGTCATGCGGTCGAAGCGCGCCTGGTAGTTCAAAATCAATCGATGATTCAACACCGGTTGCGCGACGAGTTTGACATCCTCGAAACCGACGCTTGGTCGGCCGGCGACGAGGGCGTTGGCGCGAGCCGCCTCCGCAATTGCAATTGCCGCCCGTGGCGAGGCGCCGTAGGTGACGTATTTATTGACCGGTCCCGATGCCTCCGCGCCGCCGGGATGCGTCGCGGAAACCAGCCGTGCGATGTAACGCGAAACCGGGCGTGGCAAATAAATCTGGCCCATCGTTTGAAACAGCGTTTCCAGTTCACCGCGTTCCATATGCCACGTCGGCGCGGGCAGCTCGCCGCGCCGGCGGCCGGAAATAATTTCGTCCAGTACGTCTGCGTTCACGCTGTCGAACATCACCCGGAACAGAAAACGATCCAGTTGCGCCTCCGGCAACGGATAGGTGCCTTCGAGTTCGATCGGGTTCTGGCTCGCTAGTACAAAAAACGGCTGCGGCAGCGGTCGCGTGGTGCCCAGCAGCGTCACGCAGTTTTCCTGCATCGTTTCCAGCATGGCCGACTGCGTTTTCGGCGAGGCGCGATTGATTTCATCGGCCAGCAAGATGTTTGTGAACACCGGACCGGGTTGGAACAGCAGTTCGCGCTTGCCTGAACTGGTTTCCTGCAAAATGTGCGTGCCGAGCACGTCGCCCGGCATGAGGTCGGGCGTGAACTGGATGCGCTTGAAATCGAGTTTGAGAATCTGGCCGATAGTTTTGACGAGCGCGGTCTTGCCGAGGCCGGGCAGGCCTTCAAGCAAAATATGACCGCGCGCCAAAATGCCGATCAGCACGAGCCGGTGAACTTCTCGGCGGCCCAGTAAAATGCAGTCGAGTTGTTCCAGGGTTTTGCGCGCCAGTTCGGCGGCGGGCTGGAGTTCCTCCGGTTTGAGAATGGTGTCTGGCATAATTTTAATTGTCCCGTTTGAAAAACTTCTGCACCGCCTGCCGGTGCTCCGGCAAAATCACCTGCGCATGGGCCGAGCCGCCGCCCGCCGCCGTGTTATCCAGAGCGCCGTGCTGTGCGGTGGTATCGTTGGCGCTTAACTCTGGCGCGGCCTTGCTCACGCCAACGAGCTGCGCATCGGAAAGATGCGATGACGGCGGCAGGGCATGTTCCTGAAATTTCTGATCCTTCTCGGAGGTGTCGTTGTCCCACAGCATCGGTGCCGGCGGTCCGCCGCCGCCCGGTCCGCCCCGTCCTAGGCGCAAACATTCGAGGAGCGCATCCTCGTTGCAGCCGTTGGTGCAGGTGGACAAATACTCCGCCAAAGCGCTGGGATTGTGGCATTGCCCGGCGTGCTGACATTTCGCCAGCATCGCTGCATCAATCATCTTTAGGTTTGCCAGATTACTGACCGTGAGGCCGAGGGAATTTTTGTTCAGCTCCAGCGCCTTCGCCAGTTTTTCCATCTGTTCCTTGTTCAAACCGTTGAGGCCGGCCAAAAGTTCCGGCGGAATCCGGCCGTTCAAAATTCCTTCTTCCAGTTTTGCCGCGTTCAGCATCGAGGCCAGTTCCTGCGCGGCCTGCGCAGCGGTGGCTTCCGTCATACCTCCCTCGGCGGCTTGCTGCATTGCCTCGGCTAGCGTCTCGGCTTGCCCGAGCGATTCTGTTTTGGCTGCGGCTTCTTCCGCCGCCTGTTTTGCGGCATCGGCGTTGGACTGCTTGACGTGGTCAAGTGCTTCCCAGGTTTTGTTGGGATCGTAACCGGAGGAATCTTTTTGCAACTGCGACAACTGCTTCTGCAATTCATCCGCTTTTTTCTCGTCCACGATTTTTTCCTGCGCGAGCGTTTTCACCTCGGCCTGCAACTGCCCGACCAACTGGCCAATTTCGAGCGATGGATTGTTTCCGAGCTTGGTCAGCCGTTCCGGCAGCAAAAAAGCCGTCGCCGCGAACAACGCCGACAGGCCGAGAAGCAGCAGCGGGCGCCCGCTGTGCCAGTGGAATTTGGGGACCACAGGTTTCGGCAATTGCGGCAGCCACGCGCTCATGTCCGCCGCCTCCTCCGACATGATGACGCCGCCGCACGAATTTAGGCGGTCGTAATTTGCGCGGAGGTTTGCGCGAGCGGGTTGCCGGCGGCGTTCCCGTAGCCCGGCCAGGATTGCTATCGGTACGAAACCTAACATTCCCAGCGTGAGCCATTCGGTGTGCTGCACCCGGGAAATCCTCATGGTCAAAACAAACACTCCCCAGACGAAGAACCAGACGGTTGCCATTTGCACCACCGCCCGAATCACAAGCAAGGCGTTAAGCTTGAATGTGAACGTGTGAAGCGCGTCTAGGTGAGAGCTTTTCATTGCAACCTCAACCTGCCCCTTAAAACGGAGTTGTGGTTTCCCGTGCCATGCGGGTTGATTGACCCATGCCAAATTAAATAACTGATCGCGCCATAGCACAATCAATTTTAATCAATATTAAAACTGGGCAGCCTATCAACTTTATGAAACTGCCGATTGGATGTTT
>CAIQEI010000051.1 GCA_903870815.1 uncultured Verrucomicrobia subdivision 3 bacterium | reverse complement strand
GCGGTGCGGGTCTCGATGATTTCGCCGGTGAGCATGAAGAAGGCGACGATGCCGGCGGTCTCGTAATTGCCCGACGCGAACGCGGCGAGGACGGCGATGGCGACAAGTTCGTTAATGCTCAGATTGCCGCGCCGCAAATCTTTGACGGCGGTGACGATGATGGGATAGCCGAGGATGATCGAGCCGATCATGGCGCTGGCGCTGGCGAGGGTGGTGCCGGCGTCGAACAGCCAGTCCACGATGAAGGCGTTAAGGACGAAGACGACGCCGAGGACAGCCTGCCACAGATGCACGACGGAATGTTCGTGGTCGTGGCCGCAGCCGCAATTGTCATCGTGTTCGTGCTGGCTTAAAAGGGACGTGACTTGCATACAAATTTACGATTTACGATTACAAAACTCTTTTGCCGAGAACGTGAGAATGGTTCAGCCAGTTGTCCAGCTTGACGAAAATCCAACTAAAGCAAATGCTCCAAGCTGGCATTGTCAGTAACAATAGATAGGAAAATTTGCTAAATGGTGCTTGTACAATATGTGAGAAAACAAAAAATTGTGGTTGTAATGCTATTCCGCATTTACCTATTAGATTTTCACAAACCTCATTCACGGCTTGCCTGTCTAGAGCTTGGTAATACGCTTCGCCATGCAAGCCAGACCATTGAATTTCCGTTTGAAACAAGAGCGGAGCGAATACGCAACAAACTGTTAAAGTAAAGTGAGCTATTGCCACCTTCCACATTCTTCGTTTTTGCGTCTTGTCCATTTTCTTTTTACGGATTCGCCGCGGATTTCGGCTGCGGCGGTTCGCGGTTCAACTGTAGCCTAAGTTCGCGCGGTTGGCCATCGGCGCGCTGCGGCAAAAAGATTTTGTCCTGCACGTTCGTCAAAATCTGCGTCATGGCCTTGGCCAGCTCCAGTTGCGCGAACAGGTTCGGGTTGCCCGTGTATTTGGGCAGCAGTTCGGTGAACGCCGCCGCGTCCGACTCGGTGGCGGTGACGTAGCGGGTGCGCGCGGATTCGGCGAGGTTCACGATGGATGCTGCCTGGGCGCCGGCCTCGTTCAGGATCTGGTTGGTCCTAGATTGCGCATCGTTGATGAGCTTGTCGTAATTTTGACGCGCGATGATGACCTGCGCAAACACATCCTTCAACTGGCGCGGCGGAATGCTGTCGACCTGCACATCTCCCTCGCCAACCGCCACGCCGAGATGCTCGCGCTCGACCAGTTCGGTCACGCGTTGCCGGACGGCATCCTGAAACCCGAAGCGTTCGCGCGTGAGGATGTCGTCCACGTTGAACTGCGCGGCGGCAAGGATAAGGGCGTTGTTCGCGGCGTTCAGCACGGCGTTGGAAACACCGGCGAGGTTGAACTGCTGGTTCGTGCCGCTGGCGAAATTGAAGATGGCCGTGCGCGGGTCGTCAATGTGATACGAAACCACGGCGCGCGCATGGATGATATTGCGGTCGGCAGTGATCACGTAACCGTCAATCTGCGGATTGAGCGACGCCCCGGGGGGCGGCTCGGTGCCGGCGAGCTCCATTTCCGGCGTGGTCGCATACCAGCCGACGGTGGTGGTGACCTTTTGAATTTCCGTGATGGGAATGCGGATGACCTCGTCAATCGGATACGGCAGCGACCAGTGAAGGCCGGCGCCGAGCAGCATTTTCTGGCCTTCGCCCTGCGGCTTGCCGAAGCGAAGAATGACGGCCTTTTCCTGCGGCCCGACCGTGAAAAATCCCGCCGCAAAAATGATGACGACGAGCGCCACCATCGCGATCTTGACGATGACGAAGCTGCTGCGCAACGCCTCGGCCAGCGCCTGTGAACCGGCGTCCTGCGTTTCCGGCGGCGGCGAAGGGTCGTGATGATCGGGGTCGGTCATGGTTGGAAAGTGGGGAACATTCAACATTCAACATTCAACGCCGAACATCCAAGAAACACCCGACGCACTAGATCCTTGGGCGTTGAACGTTGAATGTTGTTTGTTGAATGTTTCATTAATTTATTTGACCGCGTTATTCGCCGGCAGATTCTGGAACAGGCTGAACGGCGGCGTGCGCTCGTCGAAAATCAGCGTGGACTTCTGGTTCAGTGAATTTTCCAAGGTCTTGAGTTGCTCCAGAAAAATCGCCAGGTCGGGATTTTGCTGGAACACGCTCAAAGTCTTCGCGGCCTCGGCCTCGCCTTCGCCCTTGATGCGCGTGGCGACGGCCAACGCGTTGGCGATGACTTCGGCGGCCTGGCGTTCGGCGGTGGACGTAATCATGGTCGCCTGTTTTGCGCCCTCGTTTTGCGCCTCGCTGATATATTTGTTCCGCTCGGATTTCATGCGGTCGAACACCGTCTGGGTCACGGCTTCCGGCAGGCCAAGCTTTTTGATGCCGATAAATTCGATGCTCATGCCGTAATTTTGCGACGCCAGCTGGCTTTGCACGGCGGTTTTGATTTCGTTTTCAATCGCCTCAAACTTGAGCTGCTTTGGATCGGGATTTACAAAGTCGGACAAATTATGTTGGCCAACCACGGCCAGCGTGGCGCTGCGCAGCATGGTTTCCAACTGCTGCTGGGCGGCCACGACGGAACCGCCGCGCCAGACCTGAAAAAACCGGCTGGCATCGGATATGCGCCAGCCCACATAAACACTTACCATCACTGTGTTGTGATCCCCCGTGTAGTTTTCGGTATATTTGTCCTCGAAGTTTTGCACGCGCTGGTCGAAGCGATAGACCTGCTGGATCGGCCACGGCCATTTGAAGTAAAGGCTTGGTTGGTCAATGTTGTTCGCGGCTGGCTTGCTGAAGGTGGTTAGCACGGCGACTTCCGACTGGCGCACCTGGAAGGTGAAAAGCAGCAGCGCGAAAATCACCACCAGCACGGCGGCGATGACGATGGTAATCAGATTTTTTTTCATGGCGTATTCGTGATGGAAAGGTTCAGCAGGTCGTCGCGGATCTTGTCTTCGAGGTTGAAAATCAATACGTCCGACGTGTTCGTGACGAGCAAAACATACTTGCGCGCATTCTTGGTGGCGTCGGCAAAACTCTGCGCATAAAGCCGCTGGCGATAGACCGATGGCGCAGCTTTAAAGGCGGGAATCTGATTTGTGAACAGGCCGGCTTCGGCAAATTTTGAGGAGACCATCTGTATCCGTCTGGCATCAGCGACGTTCGTGATCGTGAATGCCTGCGCATCGGAAAGCGCGTTCAAGCGGATGGCTCCAGCCTGGGCATCGAGAATTTTGGCGAGCTTGGTTTGCTGCGCGCCGACGACTTTTTCGTAGGTGGCGGCCACGTCGCTGGCCGTGGGTGGATGAATGTCTTGCAGGCCGACAAAAATGATTTTAGCACCGAGCGCGCGGGCGTTGGCCCCGGCTTGAATCCGGTCGCGCAACACCTCCGCCGCCTGCAAACGGCCTTGCGACAGCACGTCATTCAAATCCACGCCGGCGAAGTACTTGATGATTTCCTGGGTCGCCAAATCTTTCAGCAGCGCATCCGGCTCGTTGTTATGGTAGGCCCAGTCAGTGACGTTCGTGATCTGGAATTGCACCGGAATGCTGACGGTGATGAGGCCGACCGCCTGCGCCTTGGCCGCGTCATTCGTGCCGTTGTTCGCCGCCGCCGACGCGATGGCGGCGCGGTTGGCGACGAGAAAGTTGTCTTCCTTGTTATGGCTGACCGTCCAGAGAATCGTGTTCGCCGCCTCGCTCTGCGCGTCGGGCGTGTAGCCGACGGCGAAGGACTGGATCTGTTCGGTGCGGAAGCGGTAAATTTTATCCGCCGGCCACGGCAGCTTGAAGTGCGCGCCGGGATTGAGCGTGGCGACCGGCTTGCCGAAATGTTCCAGGACGGCCTGTTCGCCCACGTCCACGAACACGACCGTGGTGGATAAAATCAGCGCGGTCAACTGGACGAGCAGCAAGGCGGCCAGATTTTTCCGGGCCGCCTGGAAAAACCACGTTTCCGAGACCTTGAAGCCGAACTGGTAATCCAGCGTCTGCGCCGCCGTGGTGAACAGGCTTTCCGGCTGCGCGAAAATGCCGACGACGCGGCTTTCGTAAAGCGGGCGGGCGATCTTGCCTTTCACGCGCGGCCGGTAGATTTCCAGCAGCAGTGTGAGCAGGTTTTCCGCCGCCATCAGGCCGAGCAACACGCACAGCCCGCGCGCGACCCAGAAATCCGCCTGGGGGAATTTCGCCTCGACGCCCGCGATACCGAGCGCCGTGAGCGCGCAAACGTAGGCGCCCGCCAGCAGGAAACTGGCGCCCGGCCGGAGCAGCCGGTGATTTTCCAGCCGCGCGATCGTCACGGAGAAGCGGCCGATCAAAAACAGCAGCAGGGCAAAGATCGCGAAGAGTGACAGCGCCGCCGTGGCATTGGCTCCCTTAAGGCCGGTGGTGGTTTTGCCGCTCCAGTTCCAGAGCAGCCAGGCGCCGCCGGCCTCGAGCAGCAACACCAGCACCGCGAAGCCCGGGACCATATATTTCTCGAATTGCAGACGCGCGTTCTGCGCCGGATAACTGCCGCCGTCCTTGCTTTCGAAAAGTGATTGGCCACGGCTGCGGGCGAGTTCATCCAGCTCCAGTTTTTCCAGCCGCTCGTTTTCTTCGAGCCGCATCTGGAACCAGCTGATGAAGGCCACCAGCACGCCGAGCCCGAGCAAAACCGTCGCCGCCTGGCCCGCCAGTGAACCGGCAAAAACCGTCACGCCAAAGCCCGCGAGAAAAATCAGCAGCGCGACCGCGAGGTTCACCAGCCCGTTTTTTTGGTAGTTGCGTTCCACGGTAATAAATAATGCAAAATTAAAAATTAAAAATTAAAAATGGGGAAACGCAGCCCGCGCCTGAGGGGGCAGTATTTTTCATTTTTAATTTTGAATTTTTCATTCAACTGAGTTCCCGTTCATCGAACAGCGCCACGGCCGCGGCCAGGGCCGCGCCGGCATAACCGACCGCGTAGCCGAGCGCCTTGCCGACATAGGACCAATGAAAAGTGTTTTTGCCGGTTTCGAGCGCGTCGGCGAGCCAGAAAAGCTGCCAGTTCGGGACGAGGCTGTAAAGGGTTGAAGCCCACCAGCTGCCCTGGGCGGCGCGCAGGCCAAAGAAGTAATCCGACATCAACCCAACCAGAAAAACCGCCGAGCAGACCGCGAGCGTCGCAATCATGTCCAGCCGCGTGGAGCACGCCAGCGCCACCGCCGCCAGAATCCAGAGCGCGAACAAAATCAAAATGCCCGCCGGCACCAGCCGCCAGTCCACCGTCGCCGGCTGGCCGACGCTTTGCATTTGGTTCAAGAATTGAAAGATGACGAACGTCGCCAGCGTCACCATCACGACCAGCGCGATCACGGCGTCGCTGACAAAGGGGCGGCGCAGGAAAAAATTGCTGAAACCCGCGAGCGCGTAGGCCAGTAGAATTCCGCCGCCAAAAATCCCGATGGCCGGCAGGTTGGTCGAGCCGTAGGCGTCAAACGCCATCCAGCTGGCCAGGATCACGCCGACCAGGTTGACGTAGGCCAGCAGCGCCAGGGCCGCCGCCAGCCCGGCGAATTTCGCCAGCAGGAATTGCGCGCGGCCCACCGGCTTGGACAGTACCGCCAGGGCCGTGCCGGTGCGAATTTCCCGCGCCAGCGACGCGGAAGCGCTCAACACCGCGCCGAACAAGCCGGTCAGGAGCATCACCGCCAGCGCGCTGGTTTTGACGAGCTTCATTTCGTCGCCGAACGCGAAGTAATACGGAACGGCGAGAAAAATCTCGAACAGCACGGAGCCCGTCATCAACAGCAGAAAAATCGGCTGCCGGATGAGCTCCATAAAGGCGTTGGCCGCAATGTTCCGGAATTGTCGCATGAACTGGATCTAAGATTACGAATCGCGCGCGGCTTTGCCAACGGTTAATGCGAACATCGAATGAAGGAAAAGGCGCTCCATCGAGCGCAGAGTTACGGCATTCGGGGACGAGATGGCGGGGGAATCCAGCGGCGCGGCCGGGCCGGCGACAGACGTTTCGGACCCGCAGCGGGGCGGTCAGAGTTTTATTGTATCATATACAGTAATGCAAAAACAACTTGAGGCTTGCGTTGTCAATGTATAAATGTATTATTTTATTTCGTACAAGAAAACCTGAAACCGGAGGGGCTAAAACCCGGCCGGAAAAAATTATGAGACCAAAACCATACCATCCGATTCGCGCGTTGCGAAAGATACTGAAGCAGACCCAGGCGACCTTTGCGGTGACCATCGGAGCGTCCAAGGACGCGGTGGTGAGCTGGGAGAACGGCCGGAATCCGCTCTCGCCGCCGTTTGCGCGGCGCATTGCGCTGGTGACGGGGGTGGAGGAGCAATCCCTGATGAAAACGAGCGGCCCGCTGACGGCGCAGCACGGCGTCTATAAACTGCCCTACACGCTGGAAGATTATCATCGCCACCAGAAGACTTTCTGGGGGCAGACGCCGGAGGAGAACGTGCGCCGCCGGCTGCGGCCGTGCGCCGACACGCTGGAGCTGGTGTTTCTGGCGGCAGCGCGGTCGGAGGCGGGGGAAGGCTGCAGCCGGCTGCCCGGCGTGCTGGATTCCTTCATCCAATGGTGCAAGCAGGCGCGGGAGGATTTTGAACTGGGGCCGCAGATTGACGCCGAACTGGCAACGCGGAGGTCGCCCATCACCCTGAACAAGAACTACGCCGGTTGGCGGGAGATGGCAAAGACGGACCCGACGATGGCGCGGCTATTCGGATTCAAAGACAATCCCAAAAAGGGGGATCAGGAGATGCTGGAGCTGACCATAAAAGACACGGTGCCGGAGTGGATACCGGGCGAAAGCATGCGGGCGCGGGCCCGCGGTTGAGATCAATCCGGTTTTCAAACCGCAAGCGGGGTCACCTGGCTAGCCGTGGCTGAAACCAACGGCTACCTGGCAGAGGAAATCTGAACCACAGAAAGGTGAAGGTGGGAAAGCCCTACCTCACCCAGTCCCTCTCCCTCCCATCCGATGGGCCGGAGAGGGAAAAAATATTTGTTGGTGACTTTATTCAGGTTCGGTTCCGCGGGGGAGTTGAGAACAGTGTCCAGATGCACCCCCTGAAATTGGCACTTCAGTTCCAACTCGTCATCCCGCCGCCGGGCTGATACTTTCGCGGCATCATAAAAATTCATCAACTGAGGATCGTTCTAGCCGTAATCGCCACGGTTCTGCTCAGCGGCTGTTCGAATCTCAAGTTCACCCCGTACGAAGGCGCCCAAGTTTTCCAAGGCCGCGGCGGCAGTGAACGACCCGTGGACGGGATAGATTTTTGGGATGTCGGAACGCCTTACCGGAAGTACAAGATGCTGGGGGTAGTCGATGAAAAAACCGTGAAGAAGAATACGGATAACGCTTCAACCCCGTCCAGTTCAGACACGGAAACAGCCATCGCCGCCATTGCGCGCCAGCATGGCGGTGACGCCGTCATCATTGTGGACGGCGGTCCGGTGCCCTCGAGGCAGAGCGAAGACGGCCAGCCACAGCAACGGTTAAAAAAGTTGATGGTTATCAAGTACGTGGATTGACACGGATCAACGGATCAGCCCAGAGGTCGCGCGGGGTGGTCGAATGTGGGCTGCGAGTTTTCGTGGCCGGGTTCAGGCCGGGTCAACTCCGCTGCGTGGCTTCGAGGGCGAACGGGTGGAAAACTAAACCCACCGACTTTCCTCCAACAATCGGGCAAGACATCGAGAAGTGTGCTATTCTGCCTCAGACCGGCTCGCAGGATAAAATTATGAAAATGGTATTCTCATCACCCGACACGGCCGAGTTGGAACTGCTCAAGAATGTGCTGCTCAAAGCAGGGATCCGGGCGGTCGAAGTGAACCAGCAGCTATCGCAAGTTTTACCCTCGGTACCTTTCCAGGCGGAACTGTGGGTGGAAGAGGTTGATTACACGGAGGCAGCGGCCCTCATGGCGGAGTGGCAGAAACCGTCTGCCACGGGAACGCCATGGGTCTGTCCCCGCTGCGGCGAGAAACTGGAAAACCAGTTCAGCAAGTGTTGGAAGTGCGGGACCCGGAGGGATGCGGTTGAGTGACCCGGTCAGACGGATTCAAGCAATCGATTTATAACCGATTTTACTGACCGGCCTTTTGCCCGAACCGTGAATAATTCCAGCGGCCCGCTCCAAGGCTGCAGAAGTATTGCCATCGTTGATGGACATGATGAAGACCGTATCTTCCTCGACTTGCTTGCGCTTCAGGTCGGGGGCGGTGTTCAAAAGACTGCTTATTTCGGCTTCAAATTGCGCTTTAGTCATAAATCGTTTTCCGATTTTACGGTGTCAATGCCAGCAAGGAGCATACGGCGTGCCGGAAATCACGGTTCCGACAGGAGTCGGTCATGGCGGCCGGGTTAGGCCAGTGGCCAGTGACGGGTGGCGAGATAAAGTTGAAGCGGTGCAATGTTGGAGGGTTGAAGCGGAAGGACCAATGGTGCACCAGCATTCCCACACCCAGAGAAGAATTAAAGCCGCGACAATTAGATAATATCAACGGCCACGATTTCATGGTCCAGGATTGAAGGCACGACGACGTGGAGATCGCGACCGTGCCGGGTGAAATGCGGCGGCCGGTCGGCCGCGAGCAGGTGCACGCGGCTCACGTGCGCTCCTTCCGGCAGTTGTAAGCTGACGGTTTGCTCGCCCACCGGAATCAACTCGCGCAACGGCCCTTTCATCATCATGGGATTGGTCAGGTTGACGAGATGCACGGTCAGCGAGTTTTTTTGCCGCCACGCCGTCACGTCCAGCACCCCGACCCCGCTTACGGAAACCGGCGGCGCTTCATTCGTGGCCCACTCAACGGCGTTGCGCAACAGTTTGAAGTGGTCCACGCATAGCACCTCCCAAAACGTGCGGTCAAGGTCCCATGGAAAATAGACGACGCGGCCCGGGCCGGATTCGCGCAGAAACACTTCGGCGATGTCCGTTTTTTCGACGCGCGGATAAACTTTTTCCATCGGCAGATTGGGATAGCTGGGAATGAGGGTCAAGGGAGCGGGCGCGAACTTTTCGTTCGGTTCGACTTCCAGCCGCCAGCCGCCGTTGACGATGCGCGGGGCGTCTTCCAAGCCCCGGAAGAGTGGATGGCCGGGCGCGGTGCCGTGTTCGAGCCGGAGGTAGGAGTTTTGCATCGGCCCTTCGGTGCGACCCGTCCAGGCCACGCCAAAAAGATCGGCGAGACCAAAATCCTTCCGGCGGACGCCCCATTCGTCGCAGAGGCTGCTTTCATAAGTGGCAATCACGCTGCCGCCGTTGCGCACGAAGGCGCGGAGCTGATCGCATTGCGCATCGCTCAACGCGGCGATGCTCGGCAGGATGAGCGTCTTGAAGCGGCTCACGTGCGGGGCGTCCAGCAACCGGTCGTGGACCAGTTCAAAGGGAATGCGCGCTTCGATGAGCGCCTGATACCAGCCGTTGAGATGACCTTCATCCCGGCTGGCGCCGTACCAATTGCTCTGCTGCGAATAGACCACGCCCACGCGGGCGAGCGGCTGCACATTGCGCAAATATCTTTCCCAACCCGCGAGCCGGCGATAAAGATCCCCGACGGGTTTCAACCAGCGCCCGTCATAGACCACGCCGCCGAACTTGGCGAACCACGGGCGCATGCCGTTCGCAACGAGGTCGGCGACCCAGAGCTGAATTTCCGCGCCGTTCTGCACCGAGCCCTTCCAGTGCTCCGGTTCCTCGAGGCCGATGCTGAAAATGCCGATGATCGGTTTCATACCGAGCGCCGCGCGATATTCCTTGGCGTTCTTCCCGATGGCCCATGGCGCCATCAGGCCGCTGCGCGCCTGCCGGTCGGCCATCAGGATGGGGGCGAGTTCGCCGATTTGTTTCATGTCGAGCGAACTCGACGCGCCGCCGCCGGTGTTGGGAATGACACATGAGTCCGGATTGATCTCGCGGACGGCGCGATCCCAAGTCTGCCACAGATCAAACAGCCGCTGCTGCCGCCAGAGCAGGTAAGCGCGGCGCGCGGGGTCCTGGGGATTGTTTGTGCGCGGCAGATCAAAGCCGGTCGCCGCCTTGAAATTTTCCACGCAGTGCACGCAGTAACACATCCCGGAACCGTCCCAGCGGTTGATGAAAATTCCGTCCACGCGATAACGCGACATGATTTCTTTATTCACCGCGGTCATGAAATCGAAATTGTAAGGCCCGAGACCGCACGTGACCCACAGCTCCGGCGAGACCCAATGCCGGCGCGGCTGGCCGTCGGCGGTCACGGCGATCCAATCCGGATGCGCGGCGTGCACGTCATCGTAGGTCGCGTGCGGGTCGGTGCGGGCGAGGACGACCAGGCCGAGTTTCCGGCAACCGGTGACGAGTTCGCCGAGCACGTCACGGTCGCCGAGCCATGGGCTGCGATGATGAAAGGGAATTTGCGTGGGATAATACGCCACGCAACCGCCGCCGCTCAAACAGACCGCGTCCGTCCTGGTCCGCTGGAAATAATCAAACCAGAATGCGGGATCGAACTTGGCGGGGTCGTTCTCGACGAGCGTGAGCTGCGCCCAGCGCATCGGCTTGTCCGTCCAGGAGGGAGTTCGCGCGGCCGGCGCGGCGGGTGATTCATCGGCGGCGAGACGCGGAGTGAATTGCGCGAGCGTCACGGCGGCGCCGGCGGCGGCGGTGGTTTTCAAAAATTGCCGGCGGGTGAGAAGTGATCTGGGCATGGGTCAATACCTTTTGATGACACGAAACGACTCGGCTGACAAGCTTTGTGACACCCACCATGGAGGCGGATGCGCCGCGCGGCTCGTTGAGCCCGGCGGCGAGTTGGCGTTCCTACAATCCTGCAGCCATCAGCCGTACTGGCCGGTGGCCGTCAGGGTTTCACCCCATGGACACGGCCGTACCTGGCGCGTAGGTTAACTATCAACAGGACAATATTATGAAAACCAAAATCGCAGTCTTAACGATTCTTTGCAGCACCTCCCTCTGGGTTTGGGCCCAGACCCAGTCCGGCGGCGGTTCAACGGCCGGCGCGGGGAACGCCACCGGCAATCCGCCCTTGGGTGCGGCCGGAAAAGCACCGGCCAACGCGACAGGCAACGCACCAGGCAATGCGGCGGGGAATGCGGCGGGGAATGCGCCGGGCAACGGCAATAACAACAATGTTGTCCCGGGAACGCCGCCGAACAACGGCTACAACAACAATTATGGCACCATCCCGCCCGGGAAAGGCAACACTATGCCGGGCAATGGCTACAACAATAATTACGGCACAATTCCACCCGGCAACGGCAAAAATACCCCAGGTAATGGCTACAACAACAATTACGGCACCATCCCGCCGGGTAAAGGCAACACCATGCCAGGCAACGGCTATAATAACAATTACGGCACAATCCCACCCGGCAAAATCGTGCCAGGCAACGGCGGGATGACTAATCGTTGAGCTTTTGGCGCTGCCAAGCCGGAGGGACAGACAAACCATAACTGTGGCGGCTCCGGGCTCAACTTGAGAGTGTCAGGTTCAGTGCTTTTGGCTAATGGACCGGTTCATGCGCCCCGTTTTTTACGAGTCAGGTGGCGATGTGCGGATGAAAATCCACGGTCTGTGGCGGTGATTGGCAAGTTGCGTAAAGGGGACGATGCGGAACGGAAGTTCGGCCAGCATCTGGAACAGTACATCAGCCTCGGGTACGAGTGCTGCTACAATCCGCCGCCGGGTTTCGAGTGGGTTTGAATGCCGGTTGGGCTACTTCACTTTTTCTACCACCAGCATTTCGATTGGCATATTCGTGGGAACAAGTTCTAGGCCGAGTTGGTCGAGAAGCGCCTGCTTCAGACCTGAAGGATTCGGACGATGCCAATCGGTTTCATCCCACGTAAGGGATAAATCGTATGATTCTTCAAGGCCAGTTTGGTCGAGAACGGGCGTTTTCAATCGCTGTTCCAAAAATCTCGATAGCCACGAGATCGGTTCGTGAACCAGGCCAAACTTACCACCTTCAGATAAACGCATTCCCCATTGTTTGCGATTGGTTGAGCTGCTTACCTTAATTCCGTTAAGGTTTGAAGTCTTCAAGACAAGAAGCAAACAATCCATTTCGCGAGTTTCTTTCCGGGCGGTAAGACCAAATTTGGTTTTTATCTCCTCCTGCAATGCAGTTATCGAACCGGTCGGAAGATTCGCGATAAAATCGAATTTGTCCGACGGCAATTCTGTCAAAGCCATGGTGCGTGACAGCCTTGTTTGGTAAGCCGCGCAGATGACTTCTAAAGCTGACTCAGAAATTCCCAATACCTTCATATTATCTTGTGACGATTCCGCAACTTCACTTCGGTCGGCATTTGGAAATCTTGTCGGAACAATTCCGACTTGCCGTGGGGCAGCATAAAGCACCTTGAAATCAGCCTGTGGAACTTGCCACGAGTAATTTTTATTTTTTTGAATTTCTTTAACCGTGATTGTCGCCGTTCCTGCCGCGAGCAACACACCCACGCCAATCACAATTGCCGTTTTCATGTGTCCCCACGCCATAATTTTCAAGACTCCTTTCACCAGGGTTGAAGTTGAAGTTCCTGCCGCCGCCCCTTTCGCCACTGCGACGGCAGAAATCTTAAGCGCCAAGCCCGCCGGCGCGGCTTGAACGGAGTTGGCGGAAACCGCGCCAGCAATCACCGTGGCGGTCAGCGTTATGCCAAGTTTGGCAAAGATTTTGCGCAGCTTTTCCAAGGCGCGGTGTACCCGGCTCTGGGCGGCGGCTTCGGTGACTTTTAAGGCCGCGGCTACTTCGCCCAAAGATTTCTCGCCGAAATAGCGCAGGATGACGGCGTCACGATCCTTTTTCCCGAGGTGTGACAGGACGTCATCCAGCTGCGGCTGGATTTGGTCCCATACGGGCGGTTCCGACGAGTTCAAGGTGGATTGCATATAAGCCTCCTGTTCGCGACTTTGGCGGCGGCGTTCCCCGCGCAGGAAACTGGACGAGGTGAGCCGGGCGGTTTCGTAAAGCCAACTTTCCAGAACGGTCTCCGGGCGCAGCTGGCTGGCTTTGCGCGCCAGGATGATGAAGACAGCCTGCGTGATTTCCTCAGCGTGGGCGGCTGTGCCAACGTGACGCAGGGCCGCCGAATACACCAAATTGACGTGCCGCCGTGCCAACTCGGCAAAAGCGGTTTCCGAGCCCTGCCGGTGGTATGCCTGCACCAGTTCCATGTCTTTCAAAGCGTGCATCTGATTATCTATGGCCGATGGACGCGAAATCAGGCACAAAATTTTCAAATATTTTGCATGCGCCCAGCAACCGGGTTGGACGGACGGTCAATTGCCTGTAACCTTCGGAGGGATTTCCTTAATATCCCGGGAATGGCAGCCAGCGAAACCAATCTTGGCGGCAGAGCGCACGCGCGAGACATCACCCACTGCGTCTGAGCCGACCACTGGCCGGAGGTATGTTGCAATGGCGGCTTGACGGCGGGGGGCGCGGCGGCTTAGCTTCATTTCGATGTATGGCGAAATGAGAAAATAAATGTATGCGCGAGTTCATGTCGATCACCAAGGCGCTGGCGGATGAAACCCGCGTGCGCATCCTGATGGCCCTGCGCGGCGGGGAACTGTGCGTCTGCCAGATCACCGAACTATTCGGCATGGCCCCTTCCACCGTATCCAAGCACCTGTCCGTGCTCTTCCAAGCCGGGCTGGTGCAATCCCGCAAGGCGGACCGCTGGGTGTATTACCGCCTGTCGGGCCGGGAAGCGGACGCCACGGCGCGGGCGGCGCTGGCCTGGGTGGCCAAGGCCAACGCGCAGGAACCGCAGATTTCCGCCGACAACAAACGCATCAAACAAATTCAAAAAACCGACCTGACCGAGATATGCAAACGACAAGGCAAAATGTGAAACCGACCGTCCTGATCCTTTGCACCGGCAATTCCTGCCGCAGCCACCTGGCGGAAGGCGTCCTGCGCGCGGTCGCGGGCGACACGCTCAACGTGCAAAGCGCGGGGTCGAAACCGGCGGGCTATGTGCATCCGCTGGGCATCCAGGTGATGAAGGAAATCGGGATTGATATTTCCGGCCATCATTCCAAGCACATGAATGACTTTCTCAATCAGCCGGTCGAGACGGTCATAACGGTGTGCGGCAATGCGGACCAGGCGTGTCCGGTTTTTCCCGGGCAGTTGAACCGCCATCATTGGGGCTTTTACGATCCGGCGCACGCAACGGGCACGGACGAGGAAAAGCTGGCGGTGTTCCGGCAGGTGCGGGACCAGATCAAGATGGTGTTTGAAGCTTACGCCGACGGACGGCGTGACCAGGCGAAAGCAAAATAATTTATGAAACTCACCACGCAAATTCTCCATGTGTATGACCCCGCCATGTGCTGCTCGACCGGCATCTGCGGGCCGGAAGTTGACACCAAGCTCGTGCAATTCGCCGCAGATCTCGACTGGCTGAAAACCCAGGGCGTGATTGTACAGCGACATAACCTCGCGCAAAACCCGGCGGCGTTCGTGGAAAACGAACGGGTGCAAACCGCGCTGATGGAAAAGGGCGAAGCCGCGCTACCGGTGATTTTGCTCAACGGCAAAGTGGCGGCAACGGGACGTTATCCCGACCGCAAGGAACTGGCCGGCTGGTTTAAACTGGAAACCACGGCATCAGCTGCATCCGCGAAATCGGATTGCGGTTGCGGCGGCGGAAAGTGCTGAAATGAATATTCCCGCCGAACAAACCCTGACCCGTTTTTTGGATGCACCGACGCGCTTCCTATTTTTCACGGGCAAGGGCGGCGTGGGTAAAACCTCGCTGGCCTGCGCCTCGGCCATTGCGCTGGCGGACCAGGGAAAGCGCGTGCTGCTGGTCAGCACCGACCCGGCCTCGAATCTGGATGAAGTACTGGGGGTCAGTCTGACTTCGAAGCCGACGGCGATTGCCGGCGTGCCGCGACTGGCCGCGCTCAATATTGATCCGGCGGCGGCGGCGATGGCGTATCGGGAAAAACTGGTTGGGCCCTATCGCGGCAAGCTGCCGGACGCCATTTTGCGCGGCATGGAGGAACAACTATCCGGGGCTTGCACGATGGAGATTGCGGCTTTCGATGAATTTTCCCGGCTGCTCGGCCAACCGGAAGCCACCGCCGATTTTAACCACGTTCTTTTCGACACGGCTCCGACGGGGCACACACTGCGGCTGCTGTCGCTGCCGCGCGCATGGACGGGGTTCTTAGAAAGCAGCACGACGGGCAATTCCTGTCTCGGCCCGCTGTCGGGCTTGGAGAAGCAGCGGGTGGTTTATGAAAACGCGGTGGCGTCGCTGGCGGACGGCGAACGCACGACGCTGGTGCTGGTGAGCCGGGCGCAACGGGCGGCGCTGGCGGAAGCGGAACGCACGAGCGATGAACTCGCGGCGATCGGCGTGCGCAACCAGCGACTGATTTTGAACGGATTGTTTGCAGCGGCGGATGCCGACCCCGTGGCCCTCGCGCTGCAACGGCGCGGCGCGGAGGCGCTGGCGGCGGCGGGCGCATTTCTGAACCGTATGCGGGTGAGCAAAGTTCCGTTGCGGTCGAAAAATCTGGTGGGCATCCCGGCGCTGCGGGCGCTCACGGGAAACGGAGTTCAATTAGAGCCTACTCACGTCGGCGCCGACGATGAAAAGTTGCCGGCGACGGTTACGCTGGCGTCCCTGGTGGATGATTTTGCGAAGGCCGGCCGGGGCGTGATCATGACGATGGGCAAAGGCGGCGTGGGCAAAACCACCATCGCGGCAGCCATCGCCACGGAACTGGCGCGGCGCGGCGGTCAGGTGCATTTGAGCACCACCGACCCGGCGGCGCACATTGCGGCGGCCGCGGGAAAAATTCCCGGAATGCAGGTCAGCCGGATTGATCCCCAGGTCGAGACGCAGGCTTACGTTGAACAGGTGATGGCGACGGCGGGGAACAATCTCGACGCCAATGGCCGCGCTCTGCTGGAAGAAGATTTGCGGTCGCCCTGCACGGAAGAAATCGCCGTGTTCCGCGCCTTTGCGCGCACGGTGGCTGAGGGAAAGGACGCCTTCGTGGTGCTGGACACCGCGCCGACCGGTCACACGCTGTTGTTACTCGATGCGACGGAATCCTATCACCGCGAAATCGCGCGCAAGGCGAGCGACATGCCGGAAGAAGTGCGAGAATTGCTGCCCCGGCTGCGGGACGCGGATTATACCCGTGTGCTGGTGGTCACCCTGCCCGAAGCCACGCCGGTGCACGAAGCGGCGATGCTGCAAGCCGACTTGCGCCGCGCGCAGATTGAACCGTTTGCCTGGGTCATCAACCAGAGCTTTGCAGGGAGCGGTTCGCAGGATCCTCTGCTCGTGACGCGCGGACACGGCGAAGCACAATACATCCGCGAAGTGGTGGAGAAAATTTCCCAGCGCACCGCGCTCGTGCCGTGGGTGACGGAAGTACCCACCGGCCCGGAACGGCTGCAACAACTTTTCAAACCGTAAACCCAAACTGATTATGTCCACGGACACGAACACCCCGAAGCGCCTGCCCTTTTTTGAACGCTACCTCACCGTATGGGT
Source organism: uncultured Verrucomicrobia subdivision 3 bacterium (assembly GCA_903870815.1). Classification (GTDB taxonomy): domain Bacteria; phylum Verrucomicrobiota; class Verrucomicrobiia; order Limisphaerales; family UBA11358; genus UBA11358. Next base: position 9,755 of record CAIQEI010000051.1, on the reverse strand, counting down.
GCTGGTGTGCATGGTTGTGGGCGTCGCCTTCGGCAAATTGCTGCCCGGCGTCACATCTACGTTGAGCCAATTGGAATTCGGGCAAGGCTCACAGGTGAATGTGCCGATCGGGATTCTGCTGTGGCTGATGATTTATCCGATGATGCTCAAGGTGGATTTCGGCGCCATCGGCGGCATTACGAAAAGGCCAAAAGGGCTGATGGTAACGCTGTTTGTGAACTGGCTGGTGAAGCCGTTCAGCATGGCCTTTCTTGCGTGGCTCTTCATGCAGCATATTTTTGCGCACTGGATTGACGCGGAGACGGCGAAGAATTACACAGCCGGCCTGATCATCCTGGCGGCGGCGCCCTGCACGGCTATGGTATTTGTGTGGTCTTACCTGACGGATGGCGATCCGGTTTATACGCTGGTGCAAGTGGCGGTGAATGACCTGATCATGCTCGTGCTATTCGCGCCGATCGTGATGTTCCTTTGCGGCGTGGCAAACGTCGTGGTGCCGCCGAAGGTGCTCATCACTTCCGTCATGGTGTTCATCGTGGTACCGCTGACGGCGGGCTGGCTGACGCGGACGCTGCTGCTCAAGTCGCAGGGGAAGGAATGGTTTGAAAAGAAATTCCTGCCGAAGTTTCATCCGGTCATGATGTGGGCGCTGCTGCTGACGCTGGCGCTGATTTTCGCATTCCAAGCCGACAACCTGACGAAGAAATGGTTTGCGGTCATCCTGCTGGCCGTGCCGATTTTGATTCAGGTTTATTTCAATTCCAGCCTGACCTATCTGGTGATGCGCAAATTGAAGGTGCCGCACAATATCGCCTCGCCGGGCGCGCTGATTGGCGCGAGCAACTTCTTCGAACTGGCGGTGGCCGTGGCGATCACGCTATTCGGCCCCAGCTCCGGCGCGGCATTGGCGTGTGTGGTGGGGGTGCTGGTGGAAGTGCCGGTGATGCTCTCGGTCTGCAAGGTCTGTAATCAGTCGCGCGGGTGGTACGGGCGTGGCCAGGCAGCTTGATATTTGAGCCTCCTGACTAGATCAACCTGGCGGCGGGGTAGCCGATGGCTATTACGGTCCAAGCTTCAAAGTGTTAAGGATTCTGGACTTTTGTGGGGTGAACACCCCATAGCAAACCGCCAGCCGGCGGTTTATTTCTTATAAGGACGGGACCACGAGGCTTCTACTCGCATCGTGAATTTCGCCATAAAACCATTCATCTCCAAGCAGCCATGAACGACGAGGCCAGCACGCCAAATCTCGGCACGGTCGCCTCGGTGCGCGGCAGCGTGGTGGATGTGCGCTTCGACGGGCCGTTGCCCCCGATTTACACCGTGCTGCGCGCGGGCGCCAAAAATGAGATTGTCATTGAGGTGCTGGCACAGCGCGATGCGCGGCAGGTGCGCGGGATAGGGTTGACGCCGACGCAGGGGCTCGCGCGCGGGATGGTGGTCACGGACACCGGCGGGCCACTGAAAGCGCCGGTGGGCAAGGCCATTCTCTCGCGGATGTTTGACGTGTTTGGCAACGCCATCGACCGGCAACCGGTGCCAGCGGAGGTTCAGTGGCGTTCGGTACATCGCGCGCCGCCGCCGCTGGCGCGGCGTTCCACCAAGTCGGAGATTTTTGAGACTGGCATCAAGGTCATTGACGTGCTCGTGCCGCTGGAGCGCGGCGGCAAGGCGGGGCTTTTCGGCGGCGCGGGCGTGGGCAAGACGGTTTTGCTCACGGAAATGATCCACAACATGATCGGCCACCAGCAGGGCGTCAGTATTTTTTGCGGCATCGGCGAACGCTGCCGCGAAGGCGAGGAGCTTTACCGCGATATGAAAGCCGCCGGCGTGTTGCCGAACATGGTGATGGTCTTCGGCCAGATGAACGAACCGCCGGGCAGCCGGTTCCGCGTGGGCCACACGGCGCTGACGATGGCCGAGTATTTTCGCGACGACGAACATCGCGACGTGCTGCTGCTCATCGATAATATCTTCCGTTTCATCCAGGCGGGCATGGAAGTGTCCGGCCTGATGGGGCAGATGCCGTCGCGCCTGGGTTATCAGCCGACGATGGGCACAGAGCTGGCGGGTTTGGAAGAACGCATCGCCAACACCGACACGGGCGCGATCACCTCGATCCAGGCGGTGTATGTGCCGGCGGATGATTTCACCGATCCGGCGGCGGTGCATACGTTTTCACATCTGTCGGCGTCCATCGTGCTCTCGCGCAAGCGGGCGAGCGAAGGGCTTTTTCCCGCGATTGACCCGCTGCAATCCAGTTCCAAGATGGCCACGCCGGGCATCGTCGGCGAACGGCATTACGCCCTCGCGCAGGAAATCCGCCGGACGCTCGCGCAATACGGCCAGCTCAAGGACATCATCGCCATGCTGGGTCTGGAGCAGCTTTCGCCGGAGGATCGGAAGGTGGTCGTGCGCGCCCGCCTGCTGGAACGTTTCCTCACGCAGCCCTTTTTCACCACCGAACAATTCACCGGCCTGACCGGAAAGCTCGTCAGCCTCAAGGATGCACTGGACGGCTGCGAACGAATCTTGCACGACGAATTCAAGGACTACCCGGAGAGCGGTCTCTATATGATTGGCGCAATCAGCGAAGCGAAGGGAAAACCAAAGGCAGCCCCGGCTGCAGCGGTGGCCAAACCTGAAACAAAGCCGGAAGCGAAGGTTGCGCCAAAGACTGGTGACACAGCCAAGCCAGATGTCAAAAACGCTGCGAAAACGGAGCCGAAGCCTGACCCGGAAGCAAAACCCAAGGCTGAATCAAAGTCCGTTGCCCCAACTCCGGCCAAAGGCGCGCCCGTGGCGCCTTTGGCGGAAACCAAGCCTCAACCCAAGGAGGAACATGCCGAAGTCGCTCATGCAACTTAAAGTGCTCCTGCCCTTCCAGGTTTTTGCCGAGCAGACCGATGTGACGCGCATCGTCGCGGAGACGCGTGAAGGTTCGTTTGGTCTTCTGCCGCACCGGCTCGATTGCGTGGCGGCGCTCGTGCCGGGCATTTTGATTTATCAGACCGAAGCCAGAGGCGAAGTTTTGGTGGCGGTGGATGAAGGCGTGCTGGTCAAAACCGGCGCGGACGTGCTCGTGTCCGTTCGCCGCGCGATCGGCGGAACGGATCTCGGCCAGTTGCACGCGGCGGTGGAAAAGGAATTTCTGACGCTGGACGAAAACGAGCAAAGCGTGCGCACGGCGGTGGCAAAATTGGAGACCGGATTTTTGCGTCGCTTCGCGACCCTGCAACATGAGTGATCAACCAGACAAAACCTCGAAGAACGAACCGACCTTTGCGGGGGAAATCGGCGCGAAGGCAGCGCGCAAACTCAAGGCGCGCAAATCCACGCAGGGGGTCTGGTTCGGTCTCGGCATGATGGGATTGGTCGGCTGGTCGGTGGTCGTGCCGACGCTGCTCGGCGCGGCGCTCGGCATCTGGCTGGATAATCATCATCCGGGCAAACATCCGTGGACGCTGTCGCTGCTGGTGGTCGGACTGGCGGTCGGCTGTTTGAACGCATGGCATTGGGTTGCCAAGGAAGACAAGGCCATGCACGACGAAACGGAGGACGACAATGAATAACTTTTTACTGCTGGCGCTCGCGTTGGGTGCCGGACTTTTGCTCGGAGCAATTTTTTTCGGCGGGCTTTGGTGGACGGTGCGCAAGGGCGTTTTCTCCAAATCACCGGCGCTTTGGTTTCTGGGCAGCATGTTGCTGCGGACGGGCATGGTCCTTGCCGGGTTCTATTTTGTGGGACGCGGAGATTGGCAACGCCTGGTTTCATGTCTGCTCGGATTCATCATCGCGCGATACATGGTGACGCGGCTGACCCGCACGCCCATCGAGCATCCCCACTCAACCGCGAAGGAGGCCGACCATGCGCCTTAGTCCCGACCAATTAATCTTCTGGCAGCACGGTTTTTTCAAACTCAATGGCACGATTGTGTTCACCTGGGGTTTGATGTTCGTGCTGGCCGTCGGCTCCAAACTCATCACGCGCAAACTTTCCACGGATCTGAAACGCTCGCGCTGGCAAAATCTTCTGGAGATCGTCGTGACTGGCATCGAAAAACAAATTTCAGACGTCGGCCTGAAGCACCCGGAAAAATATATCGGCTTTCTGGGCACGCTATTTTTGTTTGTTGCACTGGCCGCGCTTTGCACGGTCATTCCCGGCTACGAGCCGCCGACGGGATCGCTCTCGACCACGGCGGCGCTCGCGTTGTGCGTATTTGTGGCGGTGCCGTTGTTCGGCATCGAGGAACAGGGATTTTTGGGTTATCTCGCTTCCTACACGAAGCCGACGATCATCATGCTGCCGTTTAACATCATCAGCGAACTTTCACGCACGCTGGCGCTAGCGGTGCGCCTGTTCGGCAACATGATGAGCGGGGCGATGATCATTGCCATTCTGCTCACCATCACGCCTTTCATTTTTCCAATCGTGATGACCTTGCTCGGGTTGCTGACCGGCATGGTGCAAGCCTACATTTTCAGCATTCTGGCGGCGGTTTACATCGCCGCCGCCACCCGCTCACGCAAGCCCAAGCCGGCACCGGCACCCGCAGCTTGAAACAATCACCAACCAACCAAAGGACATAATTATGGATAACATGACAATCATCGCGGTGGTCTCCATCATCACCGCCGGCCTGACCATCGCGCTGGGGAGCATCGGCCCGGCGCTCGGCGAAGGGCGGGCCGTCTCGACCGCCTTAAGCTCGCTGGCCCAACAGCCCGATGCCTCCGCCACCATCACCCGCACTTTGTTCGTGGGCCTGGCCATGATCGAATCCATCGCGATCTACTGTTTCGTGGTCTCGATGATTCTGATTTTTGCCAATCCATTCTGGAACCACGTCATCGCCGGCGCGGCCAAAGTGGCGGGAAAATAAGCTTATGCTGCTTGACTGGTTCACCATCGGTGCGCAGGCGCTGAATTTCCTCATCCTCGTATGGTTGATGAAGCGCTTTCTTTACAAACCCATCCTCAACGCGATTGGCGCGCGGGAGAAGCTGATTGCGAAGGAACTTGCGGACGCCGACGCAAAAAAGACCGAAGCGCAAAAGGAGCGCGACGAGTTTGAAAAGAAGAACGCGGAGTTCGACCAGCAGCGCGCCGCGCTACTGACCAAGGCGACGGACGAGGCGAAAGACGAACGACAGCGGCTCCTCGAAGAAGCGCGCAAGGCGGCCGATGCCTTGAGTGCCAAGCGTCAGGAATCGCTGGTCAACGACGCCCACAATTTGAATCAAGCCATCAGCCGTTTGACGCAGAAGGAAGTGTTTGCCATCACGCGCAAGGCGCTGACGGATCTGGCCACGACGAGCCTGGAAGAGCGGATGGGCGAGGTGTTTGACCGACGTTTGCGCGAGTTGAATGGCCAGGCGAAGAACGTGCTGGGCGAAGCGCTCAAGAAGAATTCCGAGCCGGCGCTAATTCGCAGCGCATTTGATCTACCAGCAGCGCAACGCGCAGCGATTCAAAATGCGCTCAACGAAACCTTTTCGGCGGAAATTCACATCCGGTTCGAGACCTTGCCAGATCTGGTCAGCGGCATTGAGCTTAGCGCGAATGGGCAGAAAGTGGGTTGGAGCATCGCGGATTATTTGGCGTCGCTGGAAAAGGGTGTCGGCGAACTTCTGAAAGAAAAGGACAAGCCTGCGCCCAAGCCGGAAGTCAAAGTTGAGCCGATACCAGATGCGCCAAAGCCCGAAGAAAAGCCAGCGCCTAAACCAGAAGTTAAGGCTGAACCCAAACCCGATTCTGCGCCGGAGGCTAAAACTGAAGCCAAATCCGACAGTAAACCTACAGGCGAGTCCGAGCCAAAACCTGAAGTTAAACCAGAAGCTAAAGCCAAAGTTGAAACTGCGGCCAAGCCCGAACCCGCGGTCGAGCCAAAAACGGAAACCAAAGTTGAGTCCAAGCCAGAACCCAAATCTGCGCCGGAACCTGAAGTAACCAAGCCCGCAATAAAGAGCGCATGAACGCGGCACCTGAAAACTTGCAGAGTCTCTTCGACCGCACGTTTGCTGGAATCAGCCAGGGACTGGAAACCTTCACGCCGCCATTCACGCCGCGCGAAGTTGGCACGGTGGTCAGTGTCGCGACCGGCATTGCCAAGGTCTCCGGTCTGCCCGGCGTGGGTTTTGAGGAGTTGGTGAGATTTCCCGGCGATGTGCTCGGGATCGCGTTCAACGTGGACGAGGATGAAATCGGCGTCGTGCTGCTCGGTGCGTATCAAGATTTGCACGCCGGCGATGAAGTTGAACGCACCGGCCGCGTCATGGACGTGGCGGTGGGCGATGAATTGTTGGGCCGGGTCATTGATCCGCTCGGCCGGCCGCTTGATGGCAATGGACCGGTGGCTTCCACCCGGCGCCTACCCATTGAACGTCCCGCTGCGGCCATCATGGATCGAGCGCCCGTCTCAGTCCCGCTTCAGACGGGCCTGATGGTCATTGACGCGCTCATTCCCATCGGCCGCGGGCAGCGGGAATTGATTCTGGGCGACCGGCAGACGGGCAAGACCGCGATCGCGCTCGACAGCATCTTGAACCAGCGCGGGAAAAATGTGATCTGCGTTTATTGCGCCATCGGCCAGCGCGCTTCCGCCGTCGCCAAAGTCGTGGCGAATCTCCGCGAAAAGGGCGCGATGGATTACACCGTGATCGTGGTTGCCGAAGGCAACGACGCGCCGGGTCTGACTTATATCACACCTTACGCCGCGACGAGCATCGCAGAATATTTCATGGAAAAAGGCCGCGACGTGCTGATTGTTTACGATAATCTGACGCAACACGCGGAAGCCTATCGCGAGTTGTCCCTCCTGCTGCGACGTCCGCCCGGTCGCGAAGCTTTTCCCGGCGACATTTTTTATATTCATTCGCGGATGCTGGAGCGGGCCACACATTTGTGCAAGAAACGCGGGGGCGGATCGCTCACCGCGCTGCCGATCATCGAGACCGAAGCGCAGGACATATCCGCCTACATCCCCACCAACCTGATTTCCATCACCGACGGACAAATTTACCTTTCGCCGTCGCTGTTTGAACTGGGCGTGCTGCCGGCCGTGGATGTCGGCAAATCTGTTTCGCGCGTGGGCGGCGAGGCGCAATGGGCGGCTTACCGCGCCGTCGCCGGCGACCTGAAGCTCGCCTATGCGCAATTTGAGGAGCTCGAAACGTTCGCCCGTTTTGGTGCGCGGCTGGACGATGACACCCGCAAAATCATCGAACATGGCCGGAGAATCCGCGCCTGTCTCAAGCAGCCGGAATTTTCGCCGGTTACCGTGCCCGCGCAAATCACTGTCCTGCTGGCATTGACCGCCAACTTGTTCGACCCGGTGCCGCTGGAAAAAATGACGGATGCCGGACGCGCCGTGCGCGAGGCGGCGACGACGATCCCGGCGGAGGTAAGCGCGCGATTTGAAACCGCTGCAAAATTAAGCGACGAGGACAAGAAGACGGTGGTGGAAATCGCCCGCAAAGCGCTGGCGCCATTTCAGCCCAAGCCCGAAGCTAAACCTGAAAATACTCCAGAAGCTAAAGAAACAACCAAGGTTGAGCTTAAACCCGAGAAAAAATCTGAAGCCAAGCCGGACCCGGACGGCAAAGCCAAGGCTGAAGGCAAAACCGACGCGAAACCCAAAGTCGAATCCAAGGAGAAGCAGTGAGCGACACCACGGCAAGTTTGACCCGCAAGATCAGCAGTGCCGGCGATCTGCAATCGGTCGTTCGCACGATGAAGGCTTTGGCCGCTTCGAGCATCGGGCAATATGACAAGTCGGTTCGCGCGCTGGGTGATTATTATCGCACGGTGGAACTGGGGTTGGGCGCGTGTTTTCGGGAAAGCACGCCAGCGCCTTCGGTGGTGAAACGAAAGGGACAAGCCGACACGGGCGCGATTGGTGCGGTCGTGTTCGGATCCGATCAGGGATTGGTGGGTCAGTTTAATGATGTGGTGGCGGATTATGCGGTCAAAACCCTGGCCGCATTGCCCGGCAAGCCGGAGGTCTGGGCGGTCGGCGAGCGCGTACACGCGCGATTGGCCGATGCGGGCTTGCCGCTGATGGGACTGTTTGCCGTGCCGAATTCCGTCCAGGCCATCACGCCGCTGGTCGGACAGATTCAAATCGAAAGCGAGGCCCGGCGGGCCAAAGGCGAATATGCCCGGCTCTATATTTTCCACAACCGACCAAAGTCTGGCGCGCTTTACGAACCAGTCGGACAGAGGTTATTGCCGCTCGACGCCCCTTGGCAGCAAGGACTGGCCGAAGTTCCTTGGCCGACCAAGATGTTGCCCGAAGTCATGTGCAGCGACACGGTGACACTGCGCGCGCTCATCCGCGAATATCTTTTCATCTCGCTCTTTCGGGCGTGCGCCGAATCCCTTGCGAGCGAGAACGCCAGCCGTTTGGCGGCGATGGAGCGCGCCGACAAGAATATCGATGAACTGCTGGAGACGTTACACGGCACCTTCCATCGAATCCGTCAGGCGGGCATCGACGAGGAACTATTCGACGTCATATCCGGTTTCGAGGCGTTGTCAAAAAAACGTGTGCCGATGCGCTGATATCGACCGTGATGACGATCATTATCTTCTGACTTCGGAACGGGACGGCGGTTGAAACTTTTCACCCGACTGGTTCCGGCTCATATAGGTTCGTGAAGCCATTGTTTGAGTGGTTGGCAAAACTACCGGAATGTCCCCGCACGATTCTCAAAACGTGCGGCTAAGGTTTGGTGGCTGGACTGTTGGCAGTGGCCTACCCTGTCTCCAAACACTTGAAGAATGCGAAGAACGATGGCCCCGAGTACTGGCAACCCGGCTGATTTCAATTCGTTGCCACCGGGTCACCCGCGGGCTTGTATATTTAACAAACGCATGGACAGCGGATGTCCAAGGGTATCGGCTAGATTGGTCGGCATGAAAACTATGCCAATGACGGCGGACGAGTCGGTTTTAACGAAACTGGTGCAAGCCTATGCCGATGAAGGCAAGGCGCGGGAACTTCTGGAAGCGTGGCGCTGGCCCCAGGGTCCAGTCTGTCCGCACTGCCAGAACGCTGGTGACAAACGGATTTCCAAACTGGCGGCCCAAAGCCCCAGCCAGCGCGGCGTTCGCCAGGGCGTCTATTTTTGCGGCGCCTGCCGCCAACAATTCACGGTGACCGTTGGCACCGTCATGGAACGTTCGCACGTTCCGCTATCGAAATGGCTGATGGTCCTGAATCTCTTGTGCTCGTCCAAGAAATCTCTTAGCGCCAATCAGATACACCGGATGATCGGAGTTACTTACAAGACGGCCTGGTTCATGTGTCACCGGATCCGCTTTGGGATGACGCCCGATCCTCGGGCCGAAGCAAAGTTAACGGGCACGGTGGAAGTGGACGAAACCTTCGTGGGGCCCAAGGCCAAGCGTAAAACGCCCGTGGTCGCGCTGATCGAACGCCATGGCCAAGCTCGGGTGAAAGTGATTGCTTCGGTCACGCAGAAGAACCTTGGCGCGGCGCTGTGTGAATGCGTGAGTCAGGAAGCCGTCGTGAATACCGACGAGCACCCCGGCTACAAAAGCCCGTTGAAGCACTGGAAAGAACATCAGACGGTGAATCACTCGCGCCGCGAATATCAGCGCCAGAACCAAGACGGTTCGAGGGCTTCGACGAATACCGCTGAATCATTCTTTTCGCTGATCAAGCGCGCCATCATTGGAGCTTGGCATCATATTTCTCGGGAGCACTTGCCCAGATATGCCAACGAAT
>CAIQEI010000050.1 GCA_903870815.1 uncultured Verrucomicrobia subdivision 3 bacterium | reverse complement strand
CGTACGCGTGCGTTTGCCATCTTCAATTCTCCATCCGCTATCCTCGTTTTCATTTCAGCGAACCGCCTCAAACACTTTCAACAGCCCGCGCAGCGTCGCCTCCATCTCGCCCAGCGGAATCATGTTCGGCCCGTCGCTCATGGCCTGGTCCGGTCGCGGATGCGTCTCAATGAAGAGGCCGTTCGCGCCGACGGCGAGCGCGGCCTTGGCGAGCACCGGCGCAAATTCACGCTGGCCGGCCGACTTGTCGCCGCCTCCGCCCGGAAGCTGGACGGAATGCGTCGCGTCAAACACCACCGGAAAGCCGAACGCTTTCATGATCGGAATCGAACGCATGTCGGCCACCAGATTGTTGTAGCCGAACGTCGTGCCGCGCTCCGTGAGGAGGATTTTCTTGGCGCCCGCCAGCCGCGCCTTTTCCGCGACGCGGCCCATTTCGGCCGGTGAGAGGAACTGGCCTTTTTTCAGGTTCACGATTTTGCCGGTCGTTACGGCGGCTTCGATCAAATCCGTCTGGCGGCAGAGAAACGCGGGAATTTGCAAAATGTCCACCACCTCGCCCGCGAGCCGGGCCTGCTCTTCAGTGTGAACGTCGGTCAATACCGGCACGCCGAATTCCTCACGGATGCTCGCGAGCGTTTTCAAACCGGCCGCGATACCCGGCCCGCGAAACGCCTTGCCGGACGTGCGGTTGGCCTTGTCGAAGCTGGCCTTGAAAACATAGAAAATCCCCAGTTGCTTGCAGGTTTTGACGAGCGACGCCGCGACGGTGCGGCAGAGTTTTTCGTTTTCAATCACGCACGGCCCGGCGATCAGAAACAACCGGCGCGGCGAATTGAGATTCTTCCAGATGGCGGCGGCATTGAGCACGCGCCAGTTCTAGCAGCGAATCGTGGGAAAGTAAATCGAACAAGACAGCCTCGCGCTCGGAAGGTGTAACTTGACCTCGTGCTTACCGCCAGCCGTTGTAGCGCAGATTTGCAATCTGCCGTATCGCCGACTTGTAATCGGCAGTGCGCCGCCACACCAAGGGCCGTTGGGTTATCCCAGCCTTCAAAATTAATTAGACTCGCACAATACGGTGATGGAGCGCGGCGTTTACGCCGGGCTCGCTTGGGCCAAATTTATGTCACTCTATTTTGCGAGATTCACAGTGTGCAAGCTGCACCGCAAAGACGCCAGTGCATCTCGGCGCTTGGGCCAGAGTTTTTAAATCACCGTGCCGTGCGGGATCACGGCGTCCTTCGGGATGATGACGATGCCGTCGCGGATGAAGTAGCGTTCGTGGTCCACGTTTTCCGGCTTGCCGGCGGCCGAGATGGTCACGTTGTTGCCGATGCGCGCGTTCTTGTCGATGATGGCGTTCTCGATCTTGCAGTGCGCGCCGATGCCGATGCGCGGCTGGCCTTCTTTTTCATGGCGGTCTACGGATTCCTGGGATTCGTAATAGTCGCTGCCGAGGATGACCACGCGGTTCAGCTCCGTGCCGTCGCCGATGATGGTGCGCAGGCCGACGATGGTGTTGCTGATGCGGGCGCGGTTGATGATGCAGCCGTCGGAAATCACGGCGTGGTCGATTTGCGCGCCGTTGATCTTGGAGCCGGGCAGATAGCGCGGGCGGCTGAAGATCGGCGCGCTCATATCGAAAAAATTGAAGCGCGGCAGCTCGGTGACGAGGTCGAGGTTGGCCTCGAAGAAGTTGCGGATTGTGCCGATGTCCTCCCAATAGCCCTGGTGGACGTAGGAGAAGACGCGGTGCGTGTTGATGGCGTGCGGAATGATGTGCTTGCCGAAATCAGAGAGCGGGTTGTCCAGCAGGTCGGTGATGATGCTGCGGTTGAAGACGTAGATGCCCATCGAGGCGAGGAAGGATTCGCGGCCGCCCGGGATGGCGAGCTTCGCGTTCATCTCCGGGCTGATCTTCAGCGAATCCAGCACGGCGGATTCCTTCGGCTTTTCCACGAACCGCGTGATGCGCTTCTCGCCGTCGATCTGCATGATGCCGAGCGCGCCCGCCTCGCCGCGGCTGACCGGCAGGGTGGCGATGGTGATGTCCGCGCCGGTCTCGCGGTGCTGCTCAATGACGTCTTGGAAATCCATCCGGTACAACTGGTCGCCGCTCAGGATCAGCAGGTAGTCGAAATCGTGGTTCAGGAAGTGGACGAGGTTTTTCCGCACCGCGTCCGCCGTGCCTTCATACCACGAGGTGTTGTTGAACGTCTGCTGCGCCGCGAGGATTTCCACGAACCCGGCGGAAAACTGGTCGAACTTGTAGGTCCGCGAAATATGGCTGTGCAGCGAGGTGGAATTGAACTGCGTCAGGATGTAGATGCGGCGGAAGCGGGAGTTGATGCAGTTGGAGATCGGGATGTCCACGATGCGGTATTTGCCGGCGAGCGGCACCGCCGGCTTGGCGCGGTCCTTCGTGAGCGGAAACAGGCGCGAGCCCTGGCCGCCGCCCATGATGACACAGAGGACTTTGCTGATGTTGATGGATTGACGTCCCGTTTGTGACATAAAAAACCTTTCTTGATTTCGTAAAAACTTTACCGCCGATGTCCACGGCGAGCAAGCCGGAGATTCGGATTTCGTAAAGAAATTATTAACGACGTTTTTGGGGCATGGAAATCGGTGCACCTACACGGCGGTGAACCGTCCGCATTCCAGACGTAGCGCGCTTGCATACGGCATCCAACCTCGCGCAGCGTCTGGACTGCGTGTGCTTGAGCACCGCTTTTCCCGGAACCACCGGCAAATTCTACTTTTCCCCAAAGTGCAATTTTGCCCGCCCACTCGAACCCCGATTTCCAAGCGCCCCCGCCATCAACCCTTACAATTAATCGCAAGTAATCGGAGAATGATTTTTGACGTTCGTGGTAAAGGCGGCGGTGAACCGCGCTTGCTTGCGCCATGAAACCTCGCGCAGCGTCTGGACTGCGTGCGCTTTAGCGCCGCTTTTCCCCGAACCACCGGCAAATTCTACTTTTCCCCAAAGTGCAATTTTGCCCGCCCACTCGAACCCCGATTTCCAGGCACCTCCGCCATCAACCCTTACAATTAATCGCAAGTAATCGGAGAATGATTTTTGACGTTCGTGGTAAAGGCGGCGGTGAACCGCGCTTGCTTGCGCCATGAAAGCTCGCGTAGCGTCTGGACTGCGTGCGCTTTAGCGCCGCTTTTCCCGGAACCACCGGCAAATTCCGCTTCCCCCCAAAGTTCAATTTTGAGAATTTCCCCGTATGAATCCAGATTCCGATCCGCCGCCGCCGGACCGCTTCAAGCTGCCTTCTGTGCGGCTGGTGGATTTGAAATCCCAGATGCCACCAAAGGACTGGCCGCACGCGCCGGTTCACCGCTTGGCCGAGAATAGCGTTTATTTCGTCACCGCCAGCACCCTCCACCAAAAGCATCTCTTCAACACATCGAAAAAGCGCGATTTATTCGAACGCCTTTTGCTCGCCTTCGCCAAAGCATCCGGCTGGCAGCTCGAGGCGTGGGCGGTAATGGACAACCATTATCATATCGTCGCGCGCGGTCGGCATGATTCCAATAATCTTGGTGAATTTCTCCACCGGCTGCACGGCGTCTCGGCGCGCGAATTGAATAAACTGGACAACGCGCCCGACCGGCAGGTCTGGTTCAATTTTCGCGACACTGAACTGACTCTCCAGCACAGCTATCTCGCGCGGTTGAATTATGTCCATCAGAACGCCGTGAAGCACAAGCTGGTGCCCGTGGCGAACCAATACCCCTGGTGTTCGGCGGCGTGGTTTGAGCGCGTGGCCTCACCGGCACAGGTGAAGTTGATTTACGGGTTCAAGATTGATCGCGTGAAAGTGGAGGATGATTTTTGACATTCGCGGGAACAGCGGCGGTGAACCGCCCGCAGTCCAGACGCTCCGCGTTTGCTTACGGCATCAAACCTCGCGCAGCGTCTGGACAGCGTGTGCTTGAGCACCGCTTTATTCCGCCGGACCCCTTCCAGTTGCCGTCAAAGGACTAGCCGCACGTACCGTTTCACCGGCTGCGTATAACGCGGTGTGTTTTTAGCGCCGTTTTTTACTCCACCACGAACGGCGCGAACTCCTCGAGCAAATGCGGCGGAATGCGGACCTTGAACCGCGCGTTCTTGCCGCTGTAACGGCTCGACACAATCTGCCCGACCGCGTGAATCCGTGCAATCACGGCGGCTTGTTCCTGTGGCACCCGCAAATCCAGGAATTCGCGGATGGGCCGGAGCTGCGTGCCGATCTCCGCCAGCAGCGGCGCGATGCCCTCGCCCGTCTTGGCCGAGATGGCAACCGCGTGCGGATACTTCTCGCGCAGGATGGGCGCGATGCCGCCGGTTATCTGGTCAATCTTGTTGAACACCATCAGGACCGGCTTTTCCGCCGCGCCGATTTCCATCAGCACCGTGTTGACCGCATCGATCTGCTCCTCCGCCTGCGGATGGCTGATGTCCACCACGTGCAGCAGCAGATCGGCCTGGACCACTTCCTCCAAAGTCGCCTTGAACGCCTCGACCAAACCGTGCGGCAATTTTTTGATGAAGCCCACGGTGTCGGTGAGCAAAACGTTTTGTTTCGTCGGCAATTTCAAGCGCCGCGTCGTCGGGTCGAGCGTGGCGAATAGTTTGTCCTCCACCAAAACCGCCGCGCCGGTGAGCTGGTTGAGCAACGTGGATTTGCCCGCGTTCGTGTAACCGACAATCGAGGCCAGGGGCCACTCGCTGCGCTGGCGGCCGGCCCGCTGCGTTTCGCGCTGGCGGCGGACGTGGTCGAGTTCGCTGGCGATCTTTTCGATGCGCTCGGAAATTTTACGGCGGTCGGCTTCGAGCTGGGATTCGCCCTCGCCGCCGATGGAGCCGGTGGACCCGCGCTGGCGCGATAAGTGCGACCAGAACCGCGTCAGGCGCGGCAGCAGGTATTTGAGCTGCGCGTGCTCAATCTGCAGCTTGCCCTCGCGCGTTCGGGCGCGCTGGCCAAAAATTTCCAGGATCAGCGCCGTGCGGTCCATGATTTTGCAGCCGAAGATTTTCTCCAGGTTGCGCGTCTGCGCCGGCGACAGCTCGTCGTCGAAGATGACGGTGTCCACGCCGCCCGCCTGGCAGAACTTGGCAAATTCTTCGGCCTTGCCCGGTCCGATGTAGGTGGCCGCGACGGGCACCGCCAGCTTCTGCACGCCCTCGCCGATGATGAGCGTGCCGGCCGTCTCGGCCAGTTCCTCCAGTTCGGCGAGGGATTCGCGCACGTCGGCGGCGGTGCGGGCTTTGAGTTCCACGCCGATGAGAAAGACACGGATGGACCGCGTGTCGCGGGTCTGGATGAGCGATTTCAAATTGTCGTGGCGGACATTCTGGCAGAATAATCCGCCCGGTGAAAGCGCGGAGTGCGGGAGGCGGTGGCCGCATGGCTCAAGTCCGCACCGTCCCAACGCTCCGCACTGGCCAATGCCTCAAGGGCTTCGCGGAGCGTCTGGACTGCGGCCGGTTCACCGCCGCTTTCGCCCTTCGCCCGCCAGGGGCGTAATAATTCTATCGAAACCCTTCGCTGTCCGCTACCGTCTTTCCCCGCATGAAAAGGATTCTGACCGCCATATTGCTGGGCCTTGGCCTGGCCGCCACCGCGCAGCCGCTGCCGCAAATCACCCTCAAGCCGGTGCTGCCCAAACTTACCATTGAGCGCCCGGTCTGGATGTCCGAGGCCCCGGACAGTTCAGGCCGGTTGTTTGTGGTTTACCAGACCGGCCGGATTATGGTCGTCAAAAAAGGTTCCGACGGCGGCGACGCGAAGGAGTTTCTCAACATCGAAGCCCGCGACCCCAAGGCGGGCGGCCAGAACGAGTGCGGCCTCTTGAGCATCGCCTTCCACCCCGGGTTTGCCACGAACCAGTTATTCTACGTCTATTACAACCAGAAGAATCCCGCCGACCAGCACACCCAGCCGCTGAACTTCCCCATCCGCTCCGTCGTCAGTGAATTCAAGGTCTCGGCCACCAATGCCGACCTCGCCGACCTGAAATCCGAGCGCATCGTGCTGCAGGTGCCCCAGCCGTTCGGCAATCACAAGGGTGGCGAACTCGCCTTCGGCCCCGATGGCTATCTGTACCTCGGCCTCGGCGATGGCGGGGCCGGCGATGACCCGCTCGGCAACGGCCAAAGCACCTCGACGCTCCTGGCTAAGATGCTGCGCCTTGACGTGAACTCCCGCACCAGCAACGCCTTTGGCGACCCCTCCCACCACTTGGAATACGGCATCCCGCGCGACAACCCCTTCGTGAATGAGCCCAATATGGGCGAACGCGGCGCGCGCAAGGAGATCTACGCCTACGGCCTGCGCAATCCGTGGCGTTACAGTTGGGATCCCGCCACCGGCGCGCTCTGGTGCGGCGACGTGGGCCAGAATCTCTGGGAGGAGGTGGACTTGATCGTCAAGGGTGGTAACTACGGCTGGAGCGTCCGCGAAGGTGCGCATCATTTCAAGCCCGGACCCGACGGCGCGAAATACATTGAGCCGGTCATGGAATACGCCCATCGACCGGACCTCCAGAAAGTGTCGATGTATCCCGACCACAGCATCGGCCTCTGCATCATCGGCGGCTACGTTTACCGCGGCAAACAATCTCCCGCCCTTGACGGCGTCTACATCTACGGCGACTACAATCTCGGTACCTTCTGGGGATTCCGCTACGACTACGCCGCGAAAAAAGTCACCGCGCACGGCACGCTGCTCCAGCAGGCGGACAACATTGACAGCTTTGCTGTGGACGCCGACGGCGAAATCTACGCGCTGATGCAGGACGGCAAAATCTTCCAGATCACCGCCCCGTAAAATCCACACTCAAACTAAATTCCAAATTTGAAACTGCTAATCTTCGCTCGCTTTCCAGTTCCGGATCGCTGGCAAACAAGCGGTGAATTTTTTATTTTGATAAAACGGTATCAATATTATAATGTACAAGTTGTTCGTTTTGGTGGGTCCGTAACGTGAAGCCTCCCGCCGTCAACGTTATTTGGCAACTCTAATTTTAATTGCGGCCGGTCGTCTTTCCCTCTCCGGCCCGCGATCGCCGGATGGATCGATTCAGCGATTTTCCTGTCCTGATTGGAGTTCAAGCTTCAGCTTGTGTCGTATTCCGATCCCATCCGCGACCATGGTTCCGACTGTTTTCTTGAAACTTTACCGTCCAAAAACTTTTTTAGGAAAGAAAAGGTAAAGTTCCGTATGCTCTATCAAGCACTTACAAAAGTTGGCCGACTGCCTGGTAACGAAAATCCTTATTTGCCCTTCACGAATGCGCGAATGGTCGCCGCCATGTACTCCAGCATGGCGGGCGTCAGGCCGGGGTAGGTGCCGATGAACACCGCCTCGTTCATGATGCGGTCCGCCCCCGCGAGATCGCCAACCACGCGGAACGCGTCGGGCCGCTGTTTCCGCAACGTGACGAACGCCGGCTGCCGGACCAGGTTGCCGCCGAACAGCATCCGGTTTCCGATCTTGGCCGCGTCGAGGTGCTGGGCCAGATCCCGCCGCGTGAACGGCGCGGTTTTTCTCACCAGCATCATGAACCCAAACCACGAGCAATCCGTGCGATGGCCGCTGTTGTCCCAATTAAACCAAGAAGGGCCGGTCCCGGGATTTGAAAGATTCCCCGCCTTCCAAGCGGTGGCATGGGTGGGCAACTGGAACTGGATGAATTCCTCCAGGTCCGCCAGCGCAGTGCGCAGGTGATTCCAGTTGTCCCGGCGCGCCGCGATGAACGCGGGCAGCTTTTTCAACTGCTGCCGGCCGATGGCGGCCTGCGGGTCGAGCGGCTTCAGGTTGTAGCCGAGGTGCGAGTAGATGTATTTGTGGTCGTAGCCTTCGGGCAGTTCGCCGAGCTGCCAGCCGAAGCGCTTGTGGCAGGTGTTGTCCTTGCCGCTGGCGCACCAGCAGTCGCGACCCCAGTCGCGGAAACTTTCCGCCAGCACCTTGAGCTTCAGGTCCCGCACGATGTTCACCGCGCCGCCCTCGCCCATGGTGAGATGATGCGGCGGATAAAAACTTTGCGTGGACAAATCGCCAAAGGCGCCGGTGGGAGCCGTCAGGATCTGATCGCTTGAACCGGAGCCATGGAAGCGGATCAACGGATGGGTGCCGGCGGCGGCGATCTTCAACAGGTGGTCGAGGCCCAGTTCGCGAGCGCGGTCCGTTGGCAGGGAGTAGGTGCAGCCAAGCGCGTCGCAATTGTCCTCGATGAGCCAGAGTTGGTGCTTTTGGCAGAAGGCCAGGACGGCGGCGAGGTCGAAGGGGTTGCCGAGCGTGTGCGCCATCATCACCGCCTTGGTTTTGCCGGGCGTAAAGGCGGCCTCCAATTGGTCGGGACGCCCGTTCAAGGTGGCCGGGTCGTTGTCAATGAACACCGGCACGCAGCCGTTCTGCAGGATGGGCGCGACGGTGGTTGGGAATCCGGCAGCGACGGTGATGACCTCGTCGCCGGGGCGCAACTGGCGGTCGCCGAGCTTGGGACTGGTGAGCGCGGCCAAGGCGACGAGGTTGGCGGAGGAGCCGGAATTGACGAGCAGCGATTTTTTGACGCCGAGCAATTCCGCCAGGCCGGCCTCGAACGCGTCGCCTTCCGGGCCGAGCGTGAGCCAGAAATCCAGCGTGGCCGAAACCGCCGCGGCCACCTCGTCCCCGTCGAACACGCGGCCGGCATAGGGCACAGTGGTCTCGCCGGGCACGAACGCCGGGCGCTGCGGGTCGGCACCGGGCCGGTTGGCGGCGTGCGTGGCGGCGGAAAACTCGCGCGTCAGGCGGAGAATCTCGGTTTTGATTTCAGCGGGTGTCATGCAATTTAAAAAACCTGAAAGCTGAAACCTGAGTCCTGAAATAAAGACCCACGGCGCGCGGAGCGGTTCACCAAGGTTATCAGCTTCATCGGCGGCATGCGGGTTTCAAGTCTCAGGTCTCAGGTTTGCGCCCACGCGGTGCCGGCGGCGCGCGCGGCGGCGGTGTATTCGGCGATCTGCCGCAGCGTCAGACTTTCCGCAACCGTCGCCCGGGTATTCACGTCGCGATACCATTCGACGGTGCGGGCGATGGCGGTCTCGAAGTTCCACGCGGGCTGCCAGCGCAAAATCTTTTTCGCCTTGGCGGTCGAGAGCATCAGCAGCTTCGCCTCGTGCGGCGCGTGCGGATTGCTCTGATCCTCCCAGCGGCCGGGCCAGCTTTTCAACACCTCGCGCACCAGGTCGCCGACGTTCCGGTTGGCCTCCTTGTCCGGGCCGAAATTGAAGGCCGTCGCCAACGCGGCGTTCGCAGCAGAATCTGCAGCCAGACTCGCGGCGAGCCAGAGATAGCCGCTCAAGGGTTCCAAGACGTGCTGCCACGGGCGCGTGGCGGCGGGGTTGCGGACGGGGATGACCGTGCCGCGTTGCAGGGCGCGGATGCAGTCGGGCAGGATGCGGTCGCGCGCCCAGTCGCCGCCGCCGATGACGTTGCCTGCGCGCGCGCTGGCGATGCGCACCGGCGACGCGCCAAAGAACGACCGGCGAAACGCGCTGGTGACGATCTCCGCCGCGCCCTTACTGGAGCTGTAGGGATCGTGTCCGCCCAGGTGGTCCTCCTCGGTGTAGTCGTGGTTCTGCTCGCGGTTTTCGTAGCATTTATCCGTGGTGACGATGACGGCAGCGCAGGGTTTGGCGAGCGCGCGCAAGGCGTCGAGGACATGCGCGGTGCCCATGACATTCGTGGCATACGTTTCCAACGGCTGTTCGTAGGAGTAACGAACGAGCGCCTGGGCGGCGAGATGAAAGACAAAATCCGGCTGGACGCGGAGCAGGGATTTTTTCACGGTCGCCGCGTCGCGCACGTCGCCGATTTCGGATTCGATTTTGGCGGCGAGGCCGAGCTGTTCAAAGACGGACGGGTTCGTCGCTGGCGGCTGGGCGAAACCATGGACGCGCGCCCCGAACTGGACGAGCCATTGCGCCAGCCACGCGCCCTTGAAGCCGGTGTGACCGGAGAGCCAGACGGTTTTGCCCTGGAAGGCGTTGGCGAACATCGGGAAATTTTATTTGAACCACGGCGGATTGCCGGACTCGACCAGTTGCGTGAGCGCATCGCGATCGCGCTGGGTGTCCATGCTGGCCCAGAAGCCGTGGTGCTTGAATATGCCGAGCTGGCCATCGCGCGCCAGCTGCACCAGCGGGTCGCGCTCCAGCACGCAGTCCTCGGCCTCGGACAGGCGGGCGAGGAAATCGCGGTGGAAGAAAAAATAGCCGCCGTTGATCCAATGGTCCTCGATGTCGGGCTTCTCGGCAAATTCCACCACGCGGCTGGCCTCCACCTTGATCTCGCCAAACCGCGAAGGGGGGTTGACCCCGAGGACAGTGCCGAGCTTCTGGCCGGCGAGGTGCGCGGCCAGTTCCGCCTTGAGGTCGGCATCGGTCACGCCGTCGCCGTAAGTCATGGCGAAATGTTCCGCCGAGCCGAGGTATTTGCGGGCCGCTTGGGCGATACGGCTGCCGGTCTGATTTTTCTCGCCGGTGTAGGCCAGCGTCACCTCCCAGTCGAGCTCCTGCCGCCGCTCATGGACGGTGACGGCGTTGGTCTTGAGGTTGATGGTGGAGTCGGCGTTGCGGAGGTGAAAGTTGCTGAAGTAATCCTTCACGACGTCGGCCTTGAAACCGAGGCAGAGGACGAACCGGCGGAAGCCGTGCCGGGCATAGATCTGCATGACGTGCCAGAGGACGGGATGCTCGCCGATCGGCACCATCGGCTTGGGGCGGAATTCCGTCTCCTCCTTGATGCGCGTGCCCAGCCCGCCGCACAGGATGAAGACCGGGATGTTCGCGATGTTCATGCGCCCATGCTGGCCAAACCCGGCGACCATTGAAAGCAGAAAGCTGGGTCCTAAAGCCCAAAGCTTTTATGGGTACAATGCAACCTTTCGCCTCCTGCAGGACAACTTCCAAGCGGCCCGGCCGGCCGCCGGGAAAGAAAAAACCGGAAGCGGGTTGCCCGGCTTCCGGCGGGGAATGGGCGTCGGCCTACTTGCGCTGCTTCAGCGCGCTCAAGCCGGCGTATACGGCGTTCCGGCCGAGCAACTGCTCGATGCGCAGGAGCTGGTTGTATTTCGCCAGCCGATCCGAGCGGCTGAGCGAACCGGTCTTGATCTGGCCGCAGTTCGTGGCGACGGCGATGTCGGCGATGGTGGCATCCTCCGTCTCGCCGGAGCGGTGTGAAAGGACGGCGGTGTAGCCGTGGAATTGCGCCAGCTGCACGGCATCGAGCGTCTCGGTGAGCGAACCAATCTGGTTCACCTTGACGAGAATCGAATTGGCGGTGCCGGTATCAATGCCTTTTTGCAGAAACTTGACGTTGGTCACGAACAGGTCGTCCCCGACGAGCTGGACCCGGTCGCCGATCTTGTCGGTGAGTTTTTTCCAGGTCGACCAGTCACTTTCCCCGCAGCCGTCCTCGATGCTGACGATGGGGTATTTCGCCACGAGCTTGGCGTAAAAGGCCACGAGGTCGTCGCCGGTGATGGTTTCGCCGGTGCTCTTCTTGAAGGTGTATTTTCCGTTGCCGTCGTAAAATTCCGACGCCGCGGGATCGAGCGTCAAATAAATATCCTTGCCCGGCTTGTAACCGGCGTCCTTGATGGCCTGGAGGATGGTTTCCAGAGCCTCCTCCACGCTGCCGAGCTTCGGCGCGAAACCGCCCTCATCGCCCACGGCAGTGCTGCAGCCCTTTTTCTTCAAAACGGATTTAAGCGCGTGAAAGGTCTCGGTGATGGCGCGCAGACCTTCGCTGAACGTCGGCAGGCCGAGCGGCATGATCATGAATTCCTGGAAATCAATCGGCGCATCGGAGTGGGCGCCGCCGTTGATGACGTTGGCCATCGGCACGGGGAGGACCTTCGCATTGGGTCCGCCGAGATATTTGAACAGCGGCTGGCCGAGGGCGGCGGCGGCGGCCTTGGCGTTCGCGAGCGAGACGGCGAGGATGGCGTTCGCGCCGAGCCGGGACTTGGTTTCAGTACCGTCGAGCTTGAGCATGGTGGCATCCACGGTGAGCTGGTCCAGCGCGTCCACGCCGACGAGCGCGGATTTGATCTTGGTGTTGGCGTTGGCGACGGCCTTCAGCACGCCCTTACCGCCGAATCGCTTTTTGTCGCCGTCGCGGAGTTCGATGGCTTCGTGTTCGCCGGTGCTGGCGCCACTGGGGACGGCGGCCCGGCCGGCGGCGCCGCATTCCAAAGTTACGTCCACCTCAACGGTGGGGTTGCCGCGCGAGTCGAGGATTTCGCGCGCCTCAAGGTTCTGGATTTTGGTCATAATAAATTAAATTAATTTTTTGGGTTCCTTTTATCGCCGCCGGCGGGGCCGACGACCGCCAGATGATAAAAGCCACGCGGGCCGAGTCAAGAAAGCCGTTGGGCAGCACGCAGTATTAACTGGAAGTTAAGTTGAGTATTAAGAGGGGGCAGCGCGGCAACGCAGTCAGGCCGATCAGGGGGGCGGCGGATTACGCGGTCCCTTCTGGTTATCTCCCCCGCAGTAATTTTAACGCGTGGTTGAAATCGGCCGGCAGCGGCGCAGAAAATTTCAGCGGCTTCCGGGTGCGCGGATGAATGAAGCTCAGTTCCTTGGCGTGCAGGAGGATGCGCGGCGCGGCGTAATTCGCCAGCTCCTTCAGCCGCTTGTTCGGCTGGGCGCCGTAGGTGTCGTCGCCCACGACAGGATGGCCGAGGTACTGGAAATGGACGCGGATCTGGTGGGTGCGGCCGGTGTGGATCCGCACCTCGACGAGCGTGGCATGGGGCAATTTCTCCAACACGCGCCAGCTCGTGTGCGCGGCGCGGCCGGCATCGCCGCCCTGGACGGCCATGCGTTTGCGGTGCGTGGGATGGCGGGCGATGGCGGCGTGGATCTCGCCCTCGACGCGCGGGACTTGGCCGCAGACGATGGCCTGGTAAACCTTCTTCACGAGGCGCCCGGCGAACTGTTCCGAGAGCGCGAGGTGGGCCGCGTCATTCTTCGCAACGACGAGACAGCCGCTGGTTTCCTTGTCAAGCCGGTGGACGATGCCGGGCCGCGCCACGCCGCCGATGCCGCTCAACGAACCCCGGCAGTGATGCAGCAGCGCGTTGACGAGCGTGTGTTCCTCGTGCCCGGCGGCGGGATGCACGACGAGACCGGCGGGCTTATTGAGGACGAGCAACGATTCGTCCTCGAACAAAATATCGAGCGGAATGTCTTCCGGCTGCGCCTCGGCGGGGCGGGCTTCAGGCCAAAGGACCTCGACCTGCTCGCCGGCACGCGGGCTGTGCTTGGGTTTGACGACCTGGCCGTTGACGCGGATGTGGCCCTGCTCGATGAGGCGCTGCATCGTGCCGCGCGAGACGGCGGGAAATTTTTCGCGAAGAAAAACGTCGAGGCGTTCGCCAGGCTGCGATTGTTCGACCGTGAATTGTTCGGTGCGCGTTGACATTCAAAGAGACGGGTGAGGAGTGAGGAACGACCCGCGAGCGGGCGCGAAGGACAGCGGGTGGCTTTTCATGTCACGGTTGACCCGACATCGGTCACGGGTTTTTTGGCGAATGCTCGGTGCGCCAGGTGATGAGGAAGATCAAGCCGACACCGGTGCAAATGGCGGAGTCGGCGAGGTTGAAGGCAGGGAAGCCGATTTCGCCGCCGCCGCGCCGCTGCATAAAGAAATAAATGAAGTCAATGACCTCGTGGCGACTGGGCAGCAGACGATCAGTGAGGTTGCCGGCAATGCCGCCGAAGATGAGGCCGAAGGCGATCTGGCCGGGCAGGGTGTGGGAGTTGAAATGGTGCCGCGTAAGAAACAAGGCGACGAAAGCGAACAGCGCGACGAGGGCGAGAGCGCCGTTGTTGCCGCGAAAGAGGCTCCACGCTGCGCCGGTGTTGCCCCAGTGGACGAACTTGAAAAAGCCGCTGATGACAATTTTCTCGTCGCCCTTGTCGAGCAGGTTCAGCACAAGCCATTTGGTGAACTGGTCGAAAATGAACACCACCGCCGCGATGACGGCGATACGAACGTTGGAAGGAGCGGGTGATGACTCGTGAACCGGCATAATTTCCTTCATGTTAATGACCAACGACCAAAGTCCAAAGGCCAAAGTTCACCGGCCGGCGACTTTGGCCTTTGGACTTGAACGGCTTTGGACTACTTTCGGGGCATGGCGCTGGTGCGAATCCTGGTGGACGGTTACAGCCTGCTGCACAACTGGCCGGAGTTGGCGGAGGGTGCGCCGCGCCATTCCGAGTCGGCGCGCGATGCGCTGGCGGAAATCCTCACGCAGTACCAGGACGCGAGCGGCACGCCGGTGACGATTTTCTTTGACGGCCGGGGGGCGCGGCGCACCCGGCCGAAAAGCGACCCGAGCCGGTCGGTGGAGGTGCTTTTTTCCAACGCCGGCCAGACGGCGGATGACCTGATCGAGCGCGCGGCGCACCGGTTTCAGGATTATGGCGAGGTGCTGGTGGTCACGGACGATTTTGCGGAACGCGACACGGTGAGCGGCTTCGGCAGCTCGGTGGCGAGCTGCGGCAATTTCATCGCGATGATCCAGAATGCGCTGGCGAACCTGGCGGAAAACCTGAACCATCACAACCATTCCGAGCGCAACCGGTTTTCCCGCTCGCGCTGAACCATGAACCAATCTTCGCCCCCGAAACATCCCGCCGCCGTCATCCGGTGGTGGTGCGCGCTGCTGGCGATGTTACTCCTGCCGGTGACGGCGCCCGCCCAGCCGACCGGCCCGCAACGCTGGCTGCTGGTGTTTGACCTGTCCGCGGCGATGAAACCGCGGCTGCCGGCGACAGAGGAGGTTTTAAAGAACTTTTTTGCGACCAGCGCCAGGGGACGACTCCAGGCCGGCGACTACATCGGGGTCTGGACCTACGACCAAAAGCTGCACACCGGACAATTTCCGCTAATCACCTGGAACCCGATGCAGGCGTCTGTCGTCAGAACAAACCTGGCGGCTTTCCTCGGTTCGCAAAAGTTCACCGGCAAATCCCGGCTGGCCGCGTTGCAGCCGGGGCTGGGCGAGGTGGTGGTCGGGTCCGAGCGGCTCACCGTCATCATCTTTTGCGACGGGGAAAGCGACATCCATGCGACGCCCTATGACCGCGGGATCAACCAGAATTTTCTGGATGGCCGGGCGGAACGCAGAAAAAGCCAGCAGCCGTTTGTGGTCCTGATCCGCACCTTGTCGGGAAAATCCGTCGGTTGCACGGTCAATTACCCGCCGGGCGCAATCAATATTCCCTTGTTTCTGCCGCCGCCGCCGGTCACCAACCCGCCGCCGGCCGCCCCCATAGCGGCACCGGTCAAACCGCCGCCGGTGGTCATTCCCGACTTGATCATGGTCGGCACCAATCTCAGCACCGCGACCACTCCATCGCCGAAAACTCCGCCGCCAACGACCAATCCGGTTCCGGTCGAACTCCCTAATATCACGGTCGGGCCAGTCACCAATCCGGCAGCCAGCCTGACGGCCACGAATCCCGTTCATTCAGCGGCGGTGACTGCGCCGATCCTTGAACCTTCACCGTCAAAGCCGGCGGAGCCGGCCAGCCCCATTCCGGCCAAAACAAACCTTGCCGTTTTGAGCAATTTGATCACTGCCGCCGTTCCGCCCGCGACCCATCCCGTGACGGTGACGTTCCCGGCTATAAAACCCGAGGTGCCATCGGCGGCCATCGCGACCAACGCCCTGGCGACCACGGCGGAGGGCGGCATGGAGCCGCGGACCCGGCTGCTGTTTTTTGCGGGCATCGGATTGCTCGCGGCGGCCATCGGGGTGGTGGTGCTGGTGGCGTTCCGCCCCGGTCGGCGGCCACGGAGCAGCCTCATCAGCTCCTCGATGGACAACGATCCGCGCCGGAAATGATTTGATTCCGCGCGTGACTTTTGGCCGCGACTCTGGAAGATTCTGCCGCCATGAAAACGATCCATTTACTTTGCGCGCTCGGCCTGTTTGCCGGCGCGGTCACGGTCCAGGCGGAAGCCACCAACCAGGTTGAAAAACCGGCGGCAATCGCGCCTGACTTTGCCGATCCTTCCAAGCTCACCGCCCCGGCGCCAGCAACATTCAAGGCGCTCTTCACCACGACCAAGGGGAAATTCACCATCGAAGTCACCCGCTCCCTTTCGCCCAACGGCGCGGACCGCTTTTACAACCTGGTTCGCTCCGGCTACTTCAAGGACGTCGCTTTTTTTCGCGTGATCCCGGGTTTCATGTGCCAGTTCGGCATCCACGGTGATCCCGGCGTCTCCGCAAAATGGCGGGACGCGAACATTTCCGACGACGCCGTCAAAGGCAGCAACACGCGGGGCACGATTTCCTTCGCCACCGCCGGCCCGGGCACGCGCACCACGCAGCTGTTCATCAATTTCGGCAACAACGCCAATCTCGACAGCATGGGCTTTTCGCCCTTTGGCAAGGTGTCGGAAGGGATGGACGTGGTGGACAAGATCAATGGGGAATATGGCGAAGGCGCCCCCGGCGGCATGGGGCCGAATCAGGGCCGCGTCCAGATGGAAGGCAACGCCTACCTGAAAAAGGAATTTCCCAATCTTGATTTCATCCAGTCGGCGACCATCGTCCCCGCCGACAGCACAAAGTAATTCCAACCCATTAAATTTATGAGCGAAGTTGCCATCCTAACCACCAGCGCCGGCGAAATGACCCTTGAATTCTGGCCGGACGTAGCGCCCGGCCACGTCAAAAACTTTAAGGAACTCGCGAAAAAGGGCTTTTATGACGGCACCTGTTTTCACCGCGTGATCAAGGGCTTCATGGTTCAGGGCGGCGACCCGAACACGAAGGACGATGCCAAGCAGCACCTCTGGGGCACCGGCGGCCCGGGTCATCAAGTGAAGGCCGAGTTTAACGACCGCCCGCACGTCCGCGGCGTGCTCTCGATGGCGCGCTCGCAAGATCCCAATTCCGCCGGCTCACAGTTCTTCATCTGCCATGGCGACCCGCGCTTTCTGGACCGCCAATACACCGCGTTCGGCAGGCTGATCAAGGGCGACGACGTGCTGGAAAAAATCGGCACCACGCCCACGCATCCCGGCGACCGCCCCGTGACCAAGCAAAGCCTCATCAGCGTGAAGATTGTTCCAGCGGATACAGTGAAATAAGTTTCAGGCCGGAATCGCGGTTTTCAAGGCGCGGGATTTTTTTTCCGCGCCTTTTTATCTGTGTTCATCCGTGTGAATCTGTGGTTAATTTTGGCCGTGGAAATTTTCCAGCTTGCCCAAGTCCTGGCCGCGCTCGGTTGCCCGGCGGATAAATCCGCCGAAATGGCCGCGCAGCTCGACAAACGCGCCCGCCAACTCGCCGCCGAGAAGGGCCGCAGCTACGACGAAGCCTTGCAACACCTCATTACCCTCATGCGCCAGGGCTGGTCAGCCAAGGAAAAAGGGTTTTGAATTTGCGATTTCCGATTTAGGATTGGCGCGCATCAAACGATGCACCTCGTAAATTGCATATCGCAAATCCAAAATGATCAAGCCTTGGAAAATAGTCAGCTCCAAACCAGCCGGCGATTTTCGGATTTTCAAAATCCGTTCCGATACCTGCGTCAACCCACGCACCGGGCGGGAACAGGATTTTTACGTCCTCGACAGCGTCAACTGGGTCAACGTCATCGCTATCACGCCTGACCAGAAGCTAGTGATGGTGCGGCAATACCGGCACGGCTCCGGCACCGTCGAATTAGAGATTCCCGGCGGCATGATGGATCCGAAGGAGACCGACCCGGTGGCGACCGCCGTGCGCGAGCTGCGCGAGGAGACCGGCTACGAAGGGGAAAACGCCAGGCAGCTGGGAAAAATCTGGTCGAACCCGGCCATTCTGGCCAACAAAACCTACACGGTTTTGATTGAAAACTGCCGGTTAAAGCACGGCGTGGAATTTGACCAGGGCGAGGATTTGGAAACCCGGCTGGTGCCGGTCGCAGAAATCCCGCAGCTCGTCGCCGAGGAGAAGATCGGCCACTCCCTCGTGGTCGTCGCGCTGTATTTTTTTGAGCTGTGGCAACGGGGAATTAAAAAGGCATAGTTGCAGATTGGATTCGCGCATGCCGATTTTTTATGAATGCCAGCGCTGCACCGCCTGCTGCCGGTGGCCGGGGCAGGTGCGTTTAACGAATGAGGAAATCACCCGCCTGGCCGCGTTCAAGGGTCTGACCGAGTCCGAATTCATCCAGCAGTTCACGCGGCTACGCTGGGATCGCGGCGGGCTGGCCTTGCAGGAAAAACCGGACGGAGGCTGTGTCTTTCTGGAAGGCGACGACTGCTCCGTGCAATCCGTCAAGCCGCAGCAGTGCCGCGATTTTCCAAACCACTGGAATTTTCCCGGCTTTGAAAAAACCTGTCAGGCTTTTCCCCGCGAAGTCACTGCAGCGGAATATCAGCGCCGCATCGCGCTGATCAAATCAAAGGGCAGCCACAGATAAACAGATTCACATCGATAAGAAAATAACGCGCCCGGATTTGAACGGAACGCGGCCGGGCTGCAACACAGCCGCGCTACGAAGATTTCCAGCCGGGTTTATCCAGTCCAGCCATGGCTCAACTCAAACTCACCGGGTCAATGTCCACGGCTAACGAAACGTCTTCCGGCAGGGTCAGCGCCTGTACGATGACGGCCAGTTCGCGGCTCAAAGCGCTCATCGCCCGGGTCCGCAGCATGATTTGGTAGCGGTAAAAATTCTCGGCGCGCAGCAACGGCGCCGGCGCGGGACCGGCGATGACTAAATCTTTTAGAGCCTTCAGTTTTTTCTCTAACTCGCGTTTCAAGTGGTCGGCGGAATATTTTACTTTTTCTTCGTTGCGACCTTTGAGCGTGAGCAGCGCGACGCGGCTGACGGGCGGATATTTCAGCTGCTCGCGAAATTCGATCTCCTGGTCATAAAAACCCACAAAGTCATGGCGGCGCGCGTATTGGATGGCCGGATGAAACGGGGTGAACGCCTGCACAAACACCTCGCCCTCCACGTCGCCGCGGCCGGCGCGACCGGCAACCTGCGTGAGCAGCTGGAACGTGCGTTCGCCAGCGCGAAAATCGGGCTGATGCAGCGCGGAGTCCGCGTAGATGATGCCGACGAGCGTGACGTTGGGAAAATGGAGTCCCTTCGCGATCATCTGCGTGCCGACGAGGATGTCAATCTTACCCGCGCGAAAATCCCCGAGGACACGGCGGTAATCGTCCTTGCGCTTCATCGTGTCGGCGTCCATGCGTTTGACGCGCGCCTGGGGGAACAGTTTGGCCAGCACCTCCTCGACCTTCTGCGTACCGGTGCCGGCAAAACGGATCGCCGGATTTTTACACTTCGGCTCCGGACAGACGGCGGGAACCTTTTCGTTATGTCCGCATATATGGCAGGAAAGTTTCTGCTCGATGCGATGATAGGTGAGCGATACGCTGCAATTGGGGCATTCGGCGACATAGCCGCATTTCGGGCAAAGCAGTGACGTCGAGTAGCCGCGCCGGTTCAAAAACAAAATCGTCTGCTCGCCGCGCTCGAGCCGTTGCGTAATGGCCTCCTTGAGTTGCGGCGAAAATAGCGGCGGGCCCTTTTCCTTGAACCCGGCCTGGCGCATGTCCACCACGCGGACGTGCGGCATTTTCTGGTTGTCCACGCGCTCCGGCAATTCAAGCAGCGTGAACTTGCCGCGTTTGCAGTTGTAAAAGCTTTCCATGGACGGAGTGGCGGAACCGAGCACGACCACGGCGTTTTCCATCTGCCCGCGCATGATGGCGACATCGCGCGCGTGGTAGCGCGGCGCTTCCTCCTGCTTGTAAGTGTGCTCATGCTCCTCATCCACGATGATGAGGCCGAGCGGTTCCACCGGCGCAAAGATGGCCGACCGCGCACCGATGACGATGCGCGCCCGGCCTTGCCGGATTTTGTGCCACTCGTCATGCCGTTCGCCGGCGCTTAAATGCGAATGCAAAACCGCCACGAGGGTCTGCGATTTTCCCGAACTAAACCGCGCCTTGAACCGCTCGACCGTCTGCGGGGTCAGGGAAATCTCCGGCACCAGCACAATCGCTCCCTGGCCCCGCTCGAGCGCGTGCGCGATGGCCTGCAAATAAATTTCAGTTTTCCCGGAGCCGGTCACTCCGTGGAGAAGAAATGTACGCGAATAATTCTCCGTCTCCATCGCCTTCGTGATTTCGCCCAGGGCTTGCGCCTGCGCTGGATTCAGCACGATATTTTGCGTCGGCAAAATCGTTTCGCGCGCATAAGGGTCGCGCTCGGAGATTTCCGCAGTGATTTGAATCAGGCCGCGATCCTCCAGCTTGCGAACGGTCGCGGTGGTGGTCGCGGCAAGTTCGACGAGTTCCGACAAGAAGATTTCCCGACGTTTCTCGATGAGGTTCCACACGTCCTGCTGCCGCGCCGGCAACTTCGGAAATTCCCCGCTCACCGGGAGCGCGCGGACGGATAATCTTTCGCGCCAGCCGGCATCGACTTTGCGCACGGCTTCGGGCAAAACGGATTTGAGGGCGGTCTCCGGCGCGCAGCAATAATACTCGCCAATCCACCGTGCGAGCTTCAGAACCTTGGGTGTAACGAGCGTTTGCGCGCCGATGACCTTGAGAATGGGTTTGAGATTGGCATGGCCGGACTCCTCGTCGACAGCGGTGACCACACCGAGAATTTTGCGCGCGCCAAACGGCACCTGCACGCGGCTGCCCACGTCAATCTGACCGGCGAATTCCGCCGGAATCAAATAATCGAATTCCTTGCGCAGCGCGATTTCCAGACTGACGCGGGCGATCATTTTTTTTAATCGCGCGTGATCGAGCGGAGGTCCGCCTCGAGTTGCCGGCGCAGGATTTCGCGGCCGGCTTCATCGGTTTCGCGCGGCACGCGCAGCGCATTGCCCATGGTCACGGTACAGACGGCGAACGGCAGCGGAATCTGGAACCGGTCCCAGCTTTTCACGCGAATTTTCCAATTCAGATGATAGGTCACCGGCACGATGGGCATGCCGGTCATTTGCGCGGTGGAGATGACCCCTTCCTGCACGACATAGCACGGGCCGCGCGGGCCATCGGGGGTGAGGGCGAGGTCATGTCCGCGGCGGCCCCATGCCACCATTTCGCGAAAAGCCTGCGCGCCGCGCCGCGAAGATGATCCCCGCACGGGTTGGACTTTGAACAGCTCCAAAATTCCCGTCAGGAATCCGCCGTCCTTGCTGGCGCTCACGAGCGCGACGAGCCGCCGCTGGCGGTCACGGCGGGCGACGTAACGGCGGTAAAGAATCAGCGCCAGCGCCAACCGGTTGTGCCAGATGGCAAAAATGATTTTCTCCTGGGGCACATCGGAAAAATAGCCGGACAAATCCTCGAGCTTGAACCGCAACGTCGCGTTTATGCACTGCGCCACGGCGTAAATCAGCACCGCCACCAGCCGCTGATGCCATTTCGGCGCGTCCGGAATGATCACGCCGCCGCGCCTTTGGGCTTTGGGCTTTGGGCTTTGGACAGGCGACATCGGCTCAACCTTTTTTCAGACACGCGCGGACGAGTTGCTCGACCGTGGCCGGGGAGCCCAGCATCGCCTGTGCGGCGCGGACAGCGTCGTGCGCGTCGATTTGTTTGAAGCCCAGCGCCATGAGCGCGAGCGTGGCGTCGTTAGTTTTCTGGTCGTCGGGTGAAAGCGAATGCCTGGCGCTGGCGGCTTCGAGCGCGCCGGCCGCGCCGATTTTATCGCGCAGCTCCACCACGATGCGCTCGGCAGTTTTTTTACCGACGCCGGAAATCTGCGAAAGCGATTTCACGTCGCCGTTCGCCACCGCCCCGCGAAACGCCACCGCATTCATGCCGCTCAAAATATTCAGCGCCGTTTTCGGACCGATGCCGCTGACGTGGTTGATGAGCAGCCGGAATAAATCCCGTTCCCCGGCGGTCATAAAACCATAAAGAGTATGTGCGTCTTCGCGGACGATGAGTTGGGTCAGCAACTTCACCGCGCCGCCGGGCGGCGGCAGTTTGTCGAACGATGAAAGCGGAATCAACGCCTCGTAGCCGATGCCGCTGACATCCACGATGACCTGCGTGGGCAATGCCTCGACGAGTTTGCCGCTTAGAAAAGTAATCATAGGGGAAGATGACCAGCAGGGGAAAACATGGGCAAATGATCTTCGCCGGCTCGCGGTCCTTCCGGCGATGGTATTTCACCAACGCCACAATTTTTTTTTGGGCGGCGCAAAATCGGCGATGGATAATTGGGGCAGCGAAATACCATTGGCTCACACTTTCTTAAGCGGCTTCAAGCCATGCCGCAAGTTTCCCTGCGCGTGGGTGAGCGCCAGCGCCAGCGCGTCAGCCGCGTCGGGCGCGGGCAAGTCGGCGAGGTTCAGCATCCGCTGCACCATCTTGGCAACGGCGATTTTTTGCGCCGCGCCGTAGCCGACGATCGCCAGCTTCACCTTTCGCGTGGCGATCTCAAAAATCTCGATTCCGCATTCCGCCACCGCCGCCATCGCCGCCCCGCGTGCCTCGCCCATGATGATGGCGGTTTTCAGATTCTGCGCAAAAAACAAGCCTTCGACGACGCAAACATCCGGCTGGAACCGCTGCAAGACAACCCGGAGCGACTGCGAAATCTGGGCGAGGCAGCGTGAGCGTTCCCAGTCTTTCGGGCAGGAAATCGTCCCCTGGGCAAGCGCAACCGGACTGGATTTCTCCAAGCGGATGACTCCAAAGCCGGTGCCGCGCAGCGACGGATCAATGCCGATCACGACCTGGCGCGAGGCGCGCGGCACGAGGCGCGAGGCATCCGGCGGAATCGCAACGCGCGCTTTTCTGCCGTCGAGGCGCTGCTGCATCTGCTCGAATTGTTGCCGGGAAATTCCCACGCCAAAAGGTTGCCAGCGGGGGCGCGGGGGCAAAAGGAAAAACGCCGGGCAGTCGCCTGCCCGGCGGCGGTGAAAACAGCAAAGTCAGTGGTTTTGCCAGCCCTGAGTTCGGCCGCCGTTGTTCGGGGCCGGGTACTGAACTTGATTTTGCGCCGGTGCCGGCGTTGAGGCCACGACAGGACTGACCGTGCGCGGGGCGAGTTGGACATATCCCTGGCGCGGCTCATTGCGCGGTGAATGTAAAACCACCGCCGGGGGAGTGGCGATTGAAGTTTGCGCGTTCACCTGCCCCGGCATCCCACGGGGGTCAGCAGAAATTGAAAGCCGTTGGGTTCCGGCCGGAGGTGCGGCATAATGCGCGGAGGAGCCAGTACCAGGCGAGGCATAAGGCAGCGCCGACTGGTGGAATGCACCGGGGGCGATCGGTTCGTGGCGCGCAGGGGTGCGTTCGAACGCGGGATTATTGGCGGGCATCGACTGGTTTTGCGCAGGCCGTTCATCCGCTGGCGGGTGGTAAATAGTTGCGGCAATGGCGCCCTGGTTCTGCGGAGTTCCATCGTGGAGGAACCACATGCTGCCCGGTTGCGGTGCGACGGTTCCACCGGAGGTATTGGCTCCGAAAGGGCGGGCCGAATGATCCATCCTCTGATTCGGCGAACCGTGGCGCCCCGGATTGGTCAGCGTACCGATGGGCACCGCCTGTATGGGGTGATGATAGGCTGAACCAATGACGGTGACGGAAACCCCATTGTTCACCACGGTGCGATTGCGATAATTGTAATCATTAACGACCGTGCATTGATTGTAAATCTGAGGCACCTGCTGATGCGGCACGCAGTAATTGCGCGGGTGCGGCTCGCAGAAATGACCGGCGCCCACGAAGGTGAAGCAACTGGAGGCCAGCCCGAATTCAAAGCCCACCGACACATTGGCGCCGCGATAGGTGAAGCCGATGCCCGGTTGATAAGCGGTAAACGGCGGCAGCGGCGCCCAGCCGCAATAGTCGCTGCTCGAACGCCAGGTCACCCAGGACGGCGCCCAGACGGTGTCCGGCCACCAGCACCAGCCGTAGTGCGGCGCGTTGAACCAGCGCCCGTAATGAAAGGTCATGCCCCAGGAATAACTCGAATCCCAATACCACCCGCAATCACTATAAACCCAGCGGCCGTGGTCGCAGTAAGGCTGCCACGTCGAATCATACACCACGACCGTTGGCCGCCAACAACGGCCATAACCGTCCACCTGGACCCATTGACCGTAGGGCGCAAGATTGTCGTTGAAATAATTGATGGTCACTTCCCCGGGTGGTGCGGATGGGGGGCCGGTATCCTCGGCCGGGGTTGCAGACGGCGGTGCCGGTGAAACGGGCGGCGGGGAAGAGGCGGGGCTGTTCAGGGCGGCCAGATAATCTTTATCATGGGCGAACATCGCGTTTACCAGGTCCGACGGCAGACCCGCATCCGACAGCGCGATGATTTTATCGGCATCGAGGTTGAAGGCGCTGGGACAATTGGAGATGTAAGCCCGAATCACACTGGCATCCACGCCGGCCTGGGCTAGTTTGAAGACCTGCGCCACCGGCGAGGCGGGCGAGAGGTTGTCCGGCAACACACCGGCGCTCTCCGGCGGAGGAATCGGCTGTTCGTTGGCCAGGGTTTCGTAGCCGGCGGCGGCGGCGACAGCCACTGCCAAGGCGATCAAGGTTTTGGAGGAAAAATTAATTTTCATAAGGAGATGATTGATGTTTGCCGTCATGCATTCTAACAAGTGTCAGACGCGGAAGTTGCTTCAATCGTTCACGGTTAAGTCGCAAACACATGAAGATCAATGTCTTATTTTATGAAACCAAACTGATTTTGGAACCTTCGGAGCCCGTTTGGCCGGCACCTTTGACTGGCTCAAGGCGGGGCTGGAAATTTCGCAAAAATTCTTAGCCCGGCCAAGGCGGGCTGCGCGGTGTATTTCGGTTGCGCTGATCCGGCGTCGGCGGCAAGATTCCGGCGCAATGATGCTTGCGTATCTTTGGGTGGCAATCGGTGGCGCGCTCGGCAGTGTCGCACGCTTCGGCCTGAACGGCCTGATTTCGGCGCGCTTTGGCGAGACCTTTCCTTGGGGTACGCTCGCCATCAACGTTACCGGCTCTTTTCTCATCGGCGTGTTTGCGGCGTTTTCCGATCCCGACGGGCGCGTACTGGTTTCGCCCGGCTTCCGGCAGTTTGTCATGATCGGCGTATGCGGCGGCTACACGACATTTTCTTCGTTCAGCCTGCAAACGCTCCGGCTCGTGCAAGACCGCGAATGGCTTTATGCCGGCGGGAACATATTGTTGTCCGTCCTGTTATGCCTGGTGGCGGTTTGGCTCGGCTACGCGCTGGCCACGGCGTTCAATTCAATAAAAGGAAATTAAAATGCAAATTCCAACCGACGCCGTCCTGCTGCGGATTTTTCTTGGCGAAAGCGACCGCTGGGAACATAAACCGCTTTATGAAGCGATTGTGCTGGCCGCCCGCGAAGCGCAACTTGCCGGCGCGACGGTCTTGCGCGGCCCAATGGGGTTCGGCAAATCCAGCCATCTGCACACGGCGAAAATTTTGCGGCTCTCGATGGACCTGCCACTGGTCATCGAAATCGCGGACCACGAGGATAAGATCAATGCCTTCCTGCCCACGCTGGAAAAAATGATGGGCGGCGGCCTCGTGACGCTCGAAAAAGTGAAGGTGCTGCATTACCGCGCCGGTGAAATCAAGGCATGAGCGCCTGGCTCAAGAAAATCGAGTCGCTGCTGCCAGACGGCCAGCCCAGCGAATTGGTTTGGGAAGAGATTTTGCGCGAGATGCTGAGACATTTCTCCTCCGAAACCGGCACTATCCACCGGCTGGACCCGCCGACACAATTACTTCAGCTGGTCGCGCAGGTCGGCCTGCCGGCGCAGATGGTCGAAATCGTCAAAACGATTCCCGTAGGCAAAGGCATCGCCGGACAAGTCGTCGCGCAAAACCGGCCGGTGACGATTTGCAATTTACAGACCGACACCAGCGGCATCGCCCGGCCCGGCGCAAGGGAGACCGGCGTAGGCGGCGCGTTGTGTGTGCCGGTCCGATTAGGCGAAAAAATTGTGGGAACACTCGGCATCGGCACCCTCCGCAAGCATGAATACACGGGCGACGAAACAGCCGAGCTGGAAGCAATCAGTCATTTGATCGGATTGCGCTTGGCTTGAAGGATTTAAAATGCGCAGGCAGTCCATTTTGGCAGTGGTTACCAGTTTGGGAATGGTTACCTGCGCTCACCACGAACTGCCGCCAGTCAGAGATGCGGAAGTTCTTCGCCAAGACTGTGCGATTTTGTTTGATCAATTCCCGTATGGCGGAATGCTTATTACGTCATGGTGAAACCTGAGAATCAACCACCACCGCAAGCGTTGACCCATCATCTGGTTTTCGGCCACACGGATCAGGCGGGCATACTGCTCTTGAAACAGTTGAAATTCCAAAATTAAATTGTCCCCTGCCCCGTTTCGCGGCAAGCTGGTGTTCTATGCAGCTAGTGAATCTCGGCATGATTGGCGGCGGTACGGTCGGCAGCGGTGTCTTTCACGCGTGGCAGAAAAACGGCGGGCTCATGGCCGCGCGCCTCGGCGTGAAATTGGTTTTCCGCAAGATCGCGGTGAAGGCGTTCGACGAACCGCGACCGTACCCGATTGCCCGCAATTTGATGACGACCGACTGGCAGGATGTCGTCAACGACCCCGCCATTCACATCGTGATCGAACTCGTCGGCGGCACTGGCATCGCCAAAACCATGGTGCTGGCCGCGCTGGCGCAGGGCAAAACCGTGGTCACGGCGAACAAAGCGCTGCTATCCGCGCACGGCCCGGAACTGTTTGCGGCGGCGGCCAAGAGCGGAGCGAATCTTTATTACGAAGCCAGCGTCTGCGGCGGCATTCCGATCATCAAGTCGCTGCGCGAGGGTTTTGTGGCGAACCAATTTTCTGCGATCTACGGCATCGTCAATGGCACCTGCAATTACATTTTATCGCGCATGAAGGCGGAGGGTGCGGAATTCGCGGACGTGCTCGCCGACGCGCAAAAGCACGGTTACGCCGAGACGCCGCCGGATTTGGACATTGACGGCCACGATGCGCAGCACAAGATCGGCATACTGGCCTCGCTCGCCCACGGGTTCTGGGCGGATCACCACGCCATCCACACCGAGGGGATCCGGGAGATTTCCAAAATTGACATGGAATTCGCCGGGACGCTCGGCTACACCATCAAACTGCTGGGCATCGCCAAGCAGATTGCCGGCA
Source organism: uncultured Verrucomicrobia subdivision 3 bacterium (assembly GCA_903870815.1). Taxonomy (GTDB): domain Bacteria; phylum Verrucomicrobiota; class Verrucomicrobiia; order Limisphaerales; family UBA11358; genus UBA11358. Next base: position 3,470 of record CAIQEI010000050.1, on the reverse strand, counting down.
AAAAACCCGGCGTCCAAATATCCGTCTATCCGACCCTCATCCCCAATGCGCATGTCCTCGCCAGCGTCAACGGCGTATTCAACGCCTGTTTCGTGCGCGGCGACATCGTGGGCGACACGCTGTTTTACGGGCGCGGCGCGGGCAAGGACGCGACGGCAAGCGCCGTATTGAGCGACGTGGCTGATGCCGCGCTCGATTTGAAAAACGGGGCCAAACTCCGGGTTCCGCCCTTTGTGGCCCACGCCAACACCCGCCGCATCGTGCCGCTGGATGAGATCACATCGCAGTATTATGTCCGATTCAGCGTGGTGGACAAACCCGGGGTGCTGGCGAAGATCGCCGCCATTTTTGCCGCCGCCAAAATTGGCATTTCATCGGTCATCCAGCCCGAAGGCCATGAAGGCGAGAGCGTGCCATTGATCCTGATGATACACGATGCCCCCAATGCCGCGATGCGCAAGGCGCTGGCAAAAATCTCACGGCTGCCTGCCGTCAAAGCCAAACCGGTGATGCTGCGCGTGGAAAATTTTAGCTAGGAACCAAGCCGTATGAATCTCAACCCGGCTGAAGTCGAAAAAATCGTCCGTGAAGTATTTCAAAAGACGCAGTTGAAACCGGCGGCGGTCGCCGCGCAGGCGAATATTCCCGCGGCACCAGCCATAGTCCCCGCCACGTCGATTCCCGAACGCGCCCGGGCGGTAGTGCTCGTGGAAAAAGAGAAACTAGAGTTCCGGGAATTTCCACTCCGCAAAATCCGCGCTGACGAAATCCTCGTGCGCGTCGAGTCCTGCGGCATTTGCGGCACGGACATCCATTGTTACAAAAACGATCCGTTCAACCTTTGTCCCGTGGTGCTCGGCCACGAAGGGACGGGCGAGGTCGTGGCTGTCGGCAGTGATGTGCGCATGGACAGCGTCGGCAAACCCGTCCGTCCCGGCGACAAGATCGTGACGAGCACGCTGGAGACTTCCACGGCGTGCATGATTGCCAAATACAATCCGGCCAAGGCAAACCTCTGCGACGATCTGCAGATTTACGGACTCCTGCCCGACGAACCGGACAACCATTTCAACGGCTACTTCGGCGAATATCTCATCATCCGCCCGGGCTCCTCGTTTTTTGTGGTGAACGACATGAGCCTCGACCTCCGCGTGTTGATCGAACCGGCGGCCGTCGCCGCCCACGCACTGGAACGCGCCAAGAAGACCGGCCTCATCAATTTCCGGAGCCGCATCATTGTCCAGGGGTGCGGACCAATCGGCCTGATGATGATCGCCATCGTCCGCACCGCCGGTGTGAACAATATTATCGCCATAGACGGCAACGCCGCGCGGCTAGAAACCGCCAAGCGGATGGGCGCAGATCATGCCATTAACATCCGCGATTATCCCGACCGGCAGGGTTTGATCGAAGCCGTGGGAAAATTGACGAAGGGAATGGGCGCGCATTTTGCCTTTCAGGTCACGGGCGTGCCGGCGGCGGCCTCGACCATCTGGAAACTGGTTCGGCGCGGCGGCGGCATCTGCGAGGTCGGCTTCTTCGTGGACGGCGGCGACTGCACCATCAATCCGCACGAGGACATCTGCAAGAAGGAGATCATGCTCGTCGGCAGCTGGGCTTACAACAGCTGGGAATATCCGAACGCCTACCATTTCCTGCAGCGCGCCGAGCGCATCGGCCTGCCGGTCGAAAAGCTGATCACGCATCATTTTTCCCTCGACCGCATCCACGAGGCGTTCCAGACCAACATCCGGCAGGAAGGCATCAAAATCATTGTGGACAATCCAAGTTTCCAATCGCTGCGGAACTGATTCATGCCGCTCAAATTTGTCAGCACCAACGGTCAGTCGCCCGCTGTGAACCTGCGGGAAGCGTTCCTGCGCGGCCAGGCGCCGGACCGCGGACTGTATTTTCCCGAAAAGTTTCCCACGCTTGCATCCGAGGAAATCGCCGCTTTCGCCAAACTTCCGTATCACGAAATCGCCTTCCGCGTGCTGTCGAAATACACCGAAGGGATCATCCCTGCCGATGCGCTCGCCGCGATCTGCCGCGACGCCTACAACTTCGACATACCGCTGGAGAAAGTTTATGACCGCGTGGTAGTGATGCGGCTGGATCAGGGCCCCACCGCATCTTTCAAGGATTTTGCCGCGCGCATGATGGCGCGGCTGATGGGCCGGTTTCTGCAGGAGGACGGCCAGCAGCTTACCATTCTCACCGCGACCAGCGGCGACACCGGCGCGGCCGTGGCGCACGCGTTTCACAACGTCCCCGGCGTCCGCGTCATCGTGCTGTTCCCGATCGAGGAAGTCAGCCTGAGCCAGCGCAAGCTGATGACCACACTGACCGGAAACGTCCGCACCGTGGCGATTGACGGCAAGTTCGACGACTGCCAGGCGATGGTGAAACAGGCTTTTTCCGATCCCGCGCTGAAGCACCTGCCGCTCTCGTCGGCGAACTCCATCAACATCGGCCGGCTGCTGCCGCAAAGCGTTTATTATTTTTACGCCGCGTCGCGGCTGGCGCAACCCGGCGAACCAATTGTTTTCTCCGTCCCGAGCGGCAATTTTGGCGACATGATGGGCGCGATCGTCGCCCGGCAGATGGGTTTGCCGGTAAAAAAAATCGTGGCGTCGGTGAATGACAACGACGCGTTTCCAAAATTTCTGGCGAGCGGCCATTACGAAAAAATCGTGCCGTCGCGCAACTCGGTTTCCAATGCGATGAACGTCGGCCATCCGAGCAATCTCGCGCGGCTCGTGGCGTTGTATGGCGGGCGCATGGACGAGACCGGCATGATTCACCGGCAGCCCGACCTGGCCGCGATGCGGCGTGATTTATTTTCGAGTTCAGTTTCCGACGACCAGACGCGCGAAACAATCCGCGAGGTCTGGAACAAATACCAATTGCTGCTCGAGGCCCATGGCGCGGTGGCGTGGCGCGGTTTTCTCGACTGGCAGGAACACGAACCGCTCAACGGCCTGCCCGCGGTCATTCTCGAAACCGCCAACCCGGCGAAGTTCCCGGAAGAGATTGAAAAGACCATCGGCTTCGCGCCGGACGTGCCGCCGGCAATGACCGCCGCCATCCAGCTGCCGGAAGAGTTTGACCGGATGGGCGCGGACTATGAGAAGTTCCGGGACTACCTGCTGGCCCGGCACTGAAGGTGGCGGAAATTCAGCGTTGGCTTGGGGATTGGTGTTAAAGTGGTGCTCCCGCCCCGAATCGAACGGGGATCAGCCATTTAGGAAACGGCAGCTCTATCCATTTGAGCTACGGGAGCAACCGACCCGGGCAAACTAACCGTTTCTCAAAACGCTGACAAGGTTGCCAACCAAAATTCCATGTTCTCAACCAGCGGACCGGCAATGGTAGCGGCAAACTTGTAAGCATCGGGGAAGGTTGCTAATTTGAGGGCCGCTCGGCTCCCGTAGCTCAAATGGATAGAGCAGCGGATTTCTAATCCGCGT
>CAIQEI010000049.1 GCA_903870815.1 uncultured Verrucomicrobia subdivision 3 bacterium | reverse complement strand
GCTTTTTTCACCGCGATCCGCCTCCCGCAGGATGCGAATCTTGTCTTCCGTCGTGTATCGTTTGCCTTTCATGCGTCTGGTCCTTTCTTGCGTCTCAGACTAACACATCAGGTGGCCCGAAAAAGTGAAGTCACGTCAGGGCGGCGACTTGTTTTGAAACCTGGCGACAGATGAGCTTTGGTGAACGAGCGACCATTGCCACGAAGGCCGCCACGATCATGCGGGAGCGCGCGGACGAATTTGCCAAGCCGGTGACGCTCGAAATGGGCAAGTTGATTGGCGAGTCGCTGGGCGAAGTGGCGCTAAGCGCAGACATCATTGATTATTACGCCTGGAACGCCGAGGATTTCCTCGCGCCACAATACCTCAAGCCGAAGTCAGGGGATGCCGTCATTCAAAGCACGCCAATCGGTGTGCTCTTCGGCGTGCAGCCGTGGAATTTTCCATACTACCAGCTCGCACGTTTTGCCGCGCCGAATTTGATGGCGGGCAATGTCATCATGGTGAAGCACGCGGGTTGTGTGCCGCAATGCGCCATTGCCTTTGAGAAATTGTGGCGCGATGCCGGGGCGCCGGCTGGCGCTTACACCAACCTGCTCATTTCCCACGAACAAGTCAGCCGCGTGATTGATGATCCCCGCATCAAAGGCGTGGCGTTGACCGGCAGCGTGGAGGCCGGAAAAAGTGTGGCGACGCGAGCCGGACAAAATCTAAAGAAGTCCACGATGGAACTAGGCGGCAGCGACGCCTTCATCGTGCTGGAAGACGCCGACCTCGATGCGACGGTCAAGTGGGCGGTCTGGGCCAAGATGAACAACATGGGCCAGTGTTGCGTCGCGGCGAAACGCTTCATCGTGCTCGAAGAACTGGCCGACAGATTTCTGGAAAAGTTTCGGGCGGCGCTGGCGACGTTCAAAGCGGGCAATCCGATGGACAAAGCGACAACCCTCGGTCCGCTGTCCACCGAAGCGGCGCTGGTGCAGTTGCTCGGTCAGATCAAGCGCGCCGTAGCCAAGGGGGCCAAGGTGTTGCTGGGGGGCAATCGGATTGATCGCCCAGGTTCGTTTATGGAGCCGACCATCATCACCGAAATCAAACCCGGCAACCCCGCGTACCGCGAAGAGTTCTTTGGCCCAGTCGCGCTTTTCTTCCGTGTGAAAAATGAGGACGAAGCCATCGCGCTCGCCAACGATTCTGATTTTGGCTTGGGCGGCTCGGTCTTCACCAAGGACATCGCGCGTGGCCAGCGCGTGGCGAGCCACATTGACACCGGCATGGTGTTCATTAACCACCCGACCTGGACGGCATGCGATTTACCATTCGGCGGCATCAAGAACTCCGGCTACGGACGTGAACTTTCCAGCCTGGGCATTCAGGAGTTTGTGAATAAAAAACTGGTGCGCGTCAGTTCCATTGACGCGCCAGCCTGATAGAAATGTATGCGATCCTTTAAAAGAATTATTTCCATGTCCACAAAAAATAAAAAAATCACGCCCTCCGAAAACCCGGTTTGGTTTATCACCGGCTGTTCGACTGGATTCGGACGTGAGTTGGCAACCCAGGTGTTAGCACGCGGCTTTCGCGTGGCGGTGACAGCCCGTAAACCGGAGCAGGTAGAAGCATTGGCAGCCAAAGGCGATGCTTTGGTGCTGAAACTCGACGTCACCGATCAAAGCCAGATTGACGCGGCCATCATAGCCGCCGAGGCAAAGTTCGGCGGCATTGACGTGCTGGTAAACAACGCGGGCATTGGTTATTTCGCCGCGATTGAAGAAGGTGAAGAAATCGAAGTACGCCGAATGTTTGAGATCAATGTTTTCGGCATGAGCCGGATGATTCAAGCAGTGCTGCCGGGGATGCGTCAGCGGCGCAAAGGATGCATCGTCAATATCTCTTCGCTCGCCGGGCTGCGTTCCGCGCCGTCGCTGGGGTTTTATAATGCGACCAAGTTTGCGGTTGAAGGATTGTCCGGCGCGCTGTTGCAGGAAGTGGAACCGCTGGGCATCAAGGTCATCGTGGTTGAACCAAGCGGTTTCCGCACCGACTGGGCCGGCCGGTCGGCCAATGAAAGCAAAAAGCAAATTGCCGATTACGCGAAAACGGCGGGCGAGTGGCGCCATGAAATTCGCGCCGATTCAGGCAAGCAACCCGGTGACCCGGTGCGTGCTGTTGGAGCCCTCATCACCGCGGTCGAGTCACCGAAGCCACCGCGCCATCTGTTGCTGGGTAACGATGCTTACGAAGGGGCCATGGCCAAGCTTGAAGAGTTGCGGAAGGATTTCTCAGCCGTTGAAAAAATTGCGCGCGGCGCTGACTACCCAAAAGAAGAATCAAAAAAATGTAAAATAGTCCAAACAACAAAAACAAATTCAAAACCATGAAGCGCTCCCTATTCCCTTTTATTGTTGCCAGCCTTGTGCTCGGCTCGATGGCATCCGTTCAGGCCGCCGTCGAAACCTTCAGCATCGATCCAGTGCATACCTGGGTTGGATTTTCCGTCTCGCATTTCTTTACCAAAGTACCCGGCTATTTCAGCAAGGTGAAAGGCACCATCGTGGTGGATCGCAGCAACCTAGAAAACAGTACCGTCGAAGCCCTCATCGAGGTGGCCAGCATCACCACGAATACGAAGATGCGCGATGACGACCTGCGCTCCACCAATTTCTTCGCCGCCGCCGCCTTTCCGGCGATGACCTTTAAGAGCAAGTCTTGGAAGAGCACCGGTGGTGACACTTACGATGTCGCTGGCGTTCTCACCATGAAGAACGTGACGAAGGAAGTGGTGCTCAAAGTCACCTCATTGGGCTTTGGCCCGGGTATGAACGGAGCAGCGATTTCAGGCTGGCAAGCCACGCTGGCGCTCGACCGGCGTGATTTTAACATCACGGCGGATCAAGGTGCCATCGGCAACACCGTGGATGTTCTCATCAATGTCGAAGCCGATTTGAGCAAGCCGACAGCCACGCCGTAAAACTGATCAATGGCAAATATCCCGGTCACGGGCCCACGCGAATAACAGCCAGCGGCAACGTGATCACGCCAATTGTAAAATGAAGACAACCCCCGGCATCGTCACAAATGTGAAATGCCCCAGTAAATTGCCCGATCCGATTGTGCCAATCATTCCCGGAAACGAAATTGTTGGCCGGATTCGAAAGGTCGCCGATGAAAAGCGTGAAGTGATTGAAAACACTATCAGGGTATACTCCGCCGCCTGCGGTTACAAGCAAATCCAAGCAAGGAAGATCCATGCCCAAAGGCGATAAATCCAGCTACACCGACAAACAGAAACGCCAGGCGGCCCACATCGAGGCCAGCTACGAGCAACGCGGCGCGAGCATAAAAACGGCGGAGGCGAGAGCTTGGGCCACCGTGAACAACCTTTCTGGCGGTGGCAAGAAAAGCGGCTCCGGCCGGAAGAATCACGATTTAAAATAATGCCAATCCATGAACACCCAATCCAAAATCCCGCCGGCGACGGCACTTGATTCCACTGTCACCAATGAAACCGCAGCCACCGAATCGGAAGCGCTCCTGAAAAACCTTGCCGAGCAAAAAGATTTGCATTTGCGCCTGGCCACTGACTTTGAGAATTTCAAGCGGCGCAGCCGGCAAGAAAGCGAGGCCCGTGCAGTGGCGCAAAAGGAATCATTTATGATTGAGTTGTTGCCGGTCATGGATAACCTCGACCGGGCGTTGGCCGCCGGCTCATCGCACGACTCTGCCGAGTTTCATCAGGGCGTGGAGATGACATTGCAGCAACTGCAACAGTTGCTACGTCAGCACGGCGTCGAGAGTGAGGATGTGGTCGGCAAACCCTTCGACCCGCACCGACATGAAGCGCTTTCGCAGGGTCATGATCCGGCTCAACCCGACCATGCCATCCTTGAAGTTGTTCAGCGCGGTTACCGCCGAGGTGCGAAGATTATTCGCCCAGCCAAAGTGGTGGTGAACGACCTGACGTATTCCAAGCCACACCACCATGCCTAATCTCCGCAGGCGATCCGTGACCTGTCGCGCGTTGCCATTATTGACAACGACAATTTGGAAATGCCGTTCCAACCCACAGCAAATTAGCAGAACGGCCAATCAGCTTTTTTTGCAACTCCGATTCCACGCTAGCTTCTTCAACTGAGCGGCGCTTGGTCGGTGTAAATTTCTTACGTTTTAGCGCAAAGTCAGTATTGCGGAGAGATTGGGGCTGAGAGCGGTCGCGGCGCCGGAGAGGTCAGGCTGTCCGCCACCGACAAATATCTGCCAGGTTCCTGGCTGCAACGCGCGCACACCCTGGGCATTCACCAGCAGCAACTGTTCAGGTTTGAGTGTGAACTTCACTGTTTTGCTATCATGGGCCGCAAGATTGACCCGCTGAAAACCCGCCAGCACCAGTCGTGGCATCGGTTGTCCCGGAACGATTTCACGGACTTTGGCATCGGGAGCCGGACGCAAATAAAGCTGCACCACCTCGTCACCGGCGCGTTCCCCGACATTCTCGATCTTTACCCTGACCGTGACCGGCTGGTTCGACTTGGCGGTGGCTGGAACTTTCAGGTCGCTGTATCGGAATTGCGTATAGCTCAAGCCATACCCAAACGGATACAAGGGTTCGCCGTTGAAGTAACGGTAAGTGCGGTTGGTCATGGAGTAATCATGGAAATCAGGAAGCTGCTCCAGTCCTTTGTAGAAGGTGACGGGCAGACGGCCGGCCGGGTTGTAATCGCCAAAGAGCACATCGGAGATGGCGTTGCCGCCTTCCTCGCCGGAATACCAAACTTCCAAGATGGCCGGGACGTGGGCCTGCGCCCAGTTGATGGACATGGCGCTGCCGCTCATCAGTACGAAGATGATCGGTTTGCCGGTGGCCGACAGGGCTTTCAAAAGTCGATCCTGCACCGGCGGCAAATCCATGGTTTGCCGGTCTCCGCCGTAGGGGGTGCCTTCTTCGCCTTCGATTTGCGAAGAAATGCCGCCGGCGAATATGACCGCATCCGCGCGTTTGGCGGCGGCGACCGCCGCCGGAAACGGCTCGGGATTCGGTTGCCCCCAGAGCAGGGATATCTCCGCATTTCCGGTTGCCTGATAATATTCCAATCGGATGGGAACGGGTTGGCCAGCCTTGAGATTGACCACATACGACTGCGTCGCCGCCGGATGAGGCGACCAATCATCCACAACTTTCTGGCCATTGACAAAGAGCCGGAAGCCGTCATCGCCACGGACACCGAGCGTATAATCTCCGTCCTGCGGCGCGGTGAGCGTGCCGGACCAGCGCACGCTGTAATTGTCATGCGACAATCCCATTGGCGGGGTTTGAGACCAGTTAAAATCCACGGTCGCATCCTGGTTGGTGCCGACGGGAGCACCTGCCAGTTCCACGTTGTCGTAGTATTCACCGGTCAAACCCGGCTGGCCGCCGCTGTTGAGGGCGCTCGTTGGAATGGTCACCAGGGCTTCTTGATCCTGACCTAAATCCGGCACGCTGCAGCCCTTGACATATTCGAGGCGGATGCCGGCATTGGTGGCGCGGGTCAGGAGGGCTTCCAGCAGGCTGACGGATTTGGAGGACCGACCCGGATAATTGCCGCCTTGGGTGTCATTGTTGTCGGCATTGGGTCCGATGATAGCTAGAGAGTGAATGTTCGTGCTTAACGGCAGAAGCTGGCTGTCATTCTTGAGCAATACAATGGATTCCCGCGCCGCCTGCAGGGCGATTTTGCGATGGGCCGGGCTGTCAATCACGCTCACCGGAATCTTGGTATATGGAATCAATGCCGGCGGATCGAACATGCCGAGTCTCATCCGGGCGGTGAACAGGCGCTTCACCGAAACGTCAATCTGCGCCTCCGTGACGAGGCCTTGCTTGACCGCCTCGGGCAGCGCGTCGTATTCGTGGTAAAAAGTCAGGTCACACCCGTTGTTGACGGCAGCCGCAGCGGCTTCCGCCATGGATTTTGTGTAATAATGGCCTTTAAGGTTGCCGCCTTGATAAATATCAAAGACCGCGCCGTAGTCGGAAATGACATAGCCGTCAAAGCCCCAATCCCGGCGGAGCTTCTGCTGAATGAGCAGCGGGCTGACGCTGTCCGGGATGCCGAAAAGCGCGCTATAGGCGCTCATTACCGACTGGGCGTGGCCATCGCGGACGCAGGCTTCGAAGGCCGGCAGATAGGTGTCATTGAGGTCGTAGAGCGAAGGGCGGGCATTAAATCCATGGCGTTCGTTCTCCGGCCCGCTGTGCACGGCAAAATGTTTGGGCGTGGCGATGAGCTTGATGTATTTCGGATCCGTCCCCAGCATTTCCTGCACATAAACAACGCCGAACTGGCTGGTGAGAAACGGATCCTCACCATAAGTCTCCTGACCGCGGCCCCACCGCGGGTCGCGAAAAATATTGATGTTGGGCGCAAAGTAAGTCAGGCCGTGGGCGTGGAAATTATCCTTCTGCCCCTGGTTGGCCCAGTTATACCAGGCGCGGCCCTCGTCGGAAATCGCATCCGCAAACTGCTTTTCCAATGACAAATCGAACGTGGCGGCCAGGCCAACCGGCTCTGGAAAGACGGTTGCCGGCGAATTCCACAGGCCGTGCAGCCCCTCGCTCCACCATTCGTAAGCGGGAACTCCCAGGCGCTCTATGGCCGGCGCGCCGCTCATCATTTGCGCGACTTTTTCCTGAAGCGTCATCCGTGAGACCAGGTCATCCACGCGCTGGGGAATCGGCAGTTTTGGATTTTTGAACGGGAAGGATGTTTCCTGAGCCATCCCGCGACCGGCCCCCGAGAGGAGCACACCCAAAAGCAGTGCGGTTACACCCAGAATTTTATGCGTATTATTTTTCATATCAATTAAATGGCAGATACTAAATTGAACACCAACACCGGTTCCAATGGCAAGCGCCCAAACGTTGCGATTGCTGGCAGGAAATGGATTGCGCCGGCACGGTGCCAGATGCATGCGCGGGAGTCAAATCTGAATGCCCGACCATTTGACGGGCGCACCCAGGCATGGCATAGGTTAAGGGCGGCAATAATGAAGATGGATACATGAAACCGACTTTTATTCTGATCGCATTGGGTGCGACCCTGTTTGCCGCCGGCTGCTCGGCCGGCCCGACGAACAGCCCGGCTGCCATGAACAACTCAACCAATTCCACCATGAAATTCCCGCTCCAACGAACCGAGGCCGAATGGCGCAAGCTCCTGACGCCAGAACAATATCACGTCCTGCGCGAAGCCGGCACCGAACGCGCCTTCACCGGCAAATACTGGAACACCAAGGAGCCGGGGGTCTATCGGTGCGCCGCCTGTGGGGAGATTCTGTTCAAGTCGGACAACAAGTTTGATTCCGGGTGCGGCTGGCCAAGCTTCTCGGAAATCGCCGCGCAGGGCAAAGTCATCACGCGCGAGGACGACAGCCTGGGCATGAAACGGACGGAAGTGTTGTGCGCGAATTGCGGCAGCCATCTCGGCCACGTTTTTGACGACGGCCCCGAGCCGACCGGATTGCGTTACTGCATCAATTCCGCCTCGATTGATTTTTCGGATACCAATGCAACGGCGTCGAAAACGGCGGAGATAAAGTAGGACAGGCGTAGCGCTAACTTCATCTTTGCAAATAAAATTTCTGGAGGTTTGTTAATATGAGACCGACGCGACGCTTGTCCTACTTTTTTGCATTCGCTGCGGCCCGGAAAAGTCGCAGCCGGCCGTAATCAATTTTGCCGCCCAGCAATTCGAACGCCGGACCAAGCGCGCCAAATCCGCTCCGGCCAAAGGCGGCAGCGACCGCCGCCAGTTCCGCGACGGTGAAGATTTGCTGCAAATCCACCGGCTCGTCGCGTTCGACGCCCTCGGCAAGGTGGCCATAAATCGTGCCCGCCGTCACGCCGCGTTCCCGGGCGATTTGCGCGACTGTCTGGCCGGTGCGGAACCGGCGCAGCGTTTCGCGCGCGGAATCGCCCAGGTTGCCGCGCGACGGCGGCGGCGCTGCGGATGCGGTGAAAGAATCATCGGCAAAAATCTGGCGGGCGTTCATCTGCAAATAGGCCGCGACCTCGCCGAGGAAAATCTCGCCGAACTCGCGCAGCTTTTTCTCCCCGACGCCGCTGATGCGGGTGAAGTCGCTTTCGTTCGCCGGATAATTCCGAGCCATCTGCCGCAGGGCGACGTCGGAGAAAACGATGTAGGCCGGCACATCACGTTCATCGGCGAGTTGTTTGCGGAGCTGGCGCAAGCGGTCGAATAATCCTTCGTCGCAGGCGATTTCACCGACGTGGTGGACTTTCGTTTCCGGCGCGGTAACGGGTTTGATGAGCGTGATTTTTCGGCGTTCCTTGAGCGCGGCGCGGCCTTCGTTCGTCAGTTCCAGGACGCTGAATTTTTCCGCCGTCTGCCGGAGAAAACCGAGCCGCACCAGTTCGCGGCCGATGGCCGCCCATTCGGAACGGCTGTGTTCCCGGCCGATGCCGTAAGTCGAAAGCTCCGCCTGATTCCATTTGCGGATTTTTTCCGTGTCCGCGCCGGTGAGAACCTCGACCACGTGGTTCAGGCCGACGCCGAAACCGTTTTTCTCACGGATGCGATAGACGCAGGAGAGGAATTTCTGCGCCGCCAGTGTGCCGTCGAATGTGGCGCGCGGCGAGAGGCAGTTGTCGCACGCGCCGCAATTCTCCTGCGCGTCAAACGTCTCACCAAAATAAGCGAGCAATTCCACGCGTCGGCAGCTCGCACACTCGGCATAGTGGACCATCTGCTGTAATTGTTCGCGGGCAATTTTTTGTTCCTGCGGATCGGGTTTTTCGTCAATGAAACCGGTTTGTTTCACCACGTCCCCGGCACTGAAGAGCAGGACACATTCGCTCGGCAGGCCGTCGCGACCCGCGCGGCCGGTCTCCTGATAATAGCCTTCGATATTTTTCGGCAGGTCATAGTGGACGACGAAGCGGACGTTCGGCTTGTTGATGCCCATGCCGAAGGCGATGGTCGCGCAGATCACGCGCACTTCGTCGCGCAGGAAGAGTTCCTGGTTCCCGCTGCGCTCCTTCGGCGTGAGGCCGGCATGATACGGCCGCGCCGGCACGCCGTCCTCCGTGAGATTGGCGGCGACGCGCTCGGCGGATTTGCGCGACTGGCAATAGACGATGCCGCTTTCCCTGGGCCGCGCGCGGAGAAATTGCAGCAACTGGTCATACGGCTTGTTCTTCGGGATGACGCGATAGGTCAGGTTCGGCCGGTTGAAGCTGGCGACGTAGCATTTCGGCTCGCGCAATTTTAAATGTTTGACGATGTCCTCGCGCACGCGGCCGGTGGCGGTGGCAGTGAGCGCCATGAAAGGGACGTCAGGAAATAATTTTCGCAGGTCGGAAATCTGGCGGTATTCGGGGCGAAAATCGTGGCCCCATTCGCTAATACAATGCGCCTCGTCCACCGCGATGAGCCGGACATTCCAGCGCTGCAAATCTTCGAGAAAACCGGATAGCATCAGTCGCTCCGGCGCGGCGTAGAGCAGGCGAAACTCGCCGTTGTGTAGTCCGCGCAGGCGTTTCCGCGACTCGTCAGCGGCGAGCGACGAATTCAGAAACGTCGCAGGAATGCCGCCAGCCTGCAGGGCGTCCACCTGGTCTTTCATCAGCGCAATGAGCGGCGAGACGACCACGGTAAGACCGTCGCGGGTGAGCGCGGGAAGCTGGAAGCAAAGCGATTTGCCACCGCCGGTGGGCAGCAGCGCGAAGACATCCTTGCCCGAGAGCGAATCGCGGATGATTTCTTCCTGCAACGGACGGAACGAGGTGAAACCGAAGTATTGCTTTAGCAGCGGGAGCAGTTCGGGTGCGATGGTTTTCACTCGTGCAAAATAATCCCGGTGTTCCGCCTGTCGAGAAAATTAGAATACGAGCAATTGTTTTTGTGAGGTATTAGAATTATTCCAGGTCAACTGCGTTCAGATTGGCGGGCGCGTGGACTTCCTTCAGTTCACCCAGCCCTCCGGCCTCACGCTCGGAGTGGATGATTCTCCCGCGCGTGCCAAAAGACTGCACGGCGTCAATCAGCCGCGCGTCCACGGCATCGCGGTGCAACGAACAGCCGGCTTGGGCCAGGACGTTTGAAACTGCGGATTGGGCGGATTCAATCGCCACATTAGCCAGCGGCCCGACGCCGGCGTGGTTCAAAATCGTCGGGGCGTTCTCGCCGCTGCCGAAATCTTCCGGCACGAGCAGCCGGCCATCCAGTTTTCCATTTTTATTCAGGTCGGCAAAATTATCCTGCTGGAAAACATGGTCGGTGGATTTGAATTCGCCGATGGCGCGCGCGCCGGAGTTTGGCCCGGCGATGAAATAATTTCCGATGGCGTCCAGATAATGATCCGCCTGCGAATGCCCGCCGACGAGACCGCCAACGCCCCAGTTATAAATCACGTTATTGATGTATTGGATCCGGCCCTTGGCCTTGGGATTGCGGCTCTGGTTGTTGATCCAGAGGTTGTGCGTGAAGGTGATGTTGTTCACGGCATCAGAGAGCGCGCCGAAGCGCTGCGGATCCACGCCCTCGCCAATGATGCAAAATTGAAACGTGATATCGTGGCTGCCGCGGGTAAGACCGAGGCAGTCCCAGCGGCCCCACTCAATGCTGCAATGGTCAAAAATAATGCCGCCGCCGCCGGCGAGGTTCACCGAACATTTCCCCCGGTCGCCGGTAATACCCTCGCGAAAACGCAAATAGCGGACGATGATATTTTTCTGTCCGCTGAACGAGACGGAGCGGCCGTAAAGCGTGATGCCGTCGCCAGCCGCAGTTTGTCCGGCAAGGGTGATGTCGCTGCTGACCGGGACGTTCGACTTCAACCGCATCACGCCGCCGACATCAAAAACGACCGTTCGGCCGGGCTTGCTGACCGCGTCGCGGAAGGAACCCGCGCCGGAATCCGCCCGGGTCGTGACGTGAACTATTTCTGCGCCCCGTCCGCCGGTGGCGAACCGGCCAAATCCTTCCGCGCCGGAAAAGGCGAGGGCTTGATTGGTTTGCGCCGGTGCCGGTTGAACGGCGAACAGAATGGTAGCGGCAATGATGGCGCGGAAATTCATCAAGGCTTGGACGGCATCCGCCGTGCCGCCGTTACAAGTAGCGTCGCGAAATCAATGATACTCCTGCACGGTCTTGACGGAATAGCCGGATTTCTTCAGCGCGGCGATGCCCAGCGCGGCGGCTTTCGCACCGCTCAAGGTCGTCATGATCGGCGTGCCGGTATACACGGCGGTGGTGCGGATTTTGATTTCATCCGTGCGCGGCGACGCGCCGCTGGGCGTGTTGATAACGAGCTGGATTTCCTTGTTCTTCAGCAAATCGATCACGTTGGGGCGTCCTTCCTGCAATTTGAGAATGCGTTGCACTTTCAGGCCGGCCTTTTCCAGCACCGCCGCCGTCCCGCCGGTGGAAATAAGCTCGAAGCCGAGGTCGGCAAACGATTTGGCCACTTCGGCGACGTGCGTCTTGTGCAGATCGCTGACGCTGATGAAAACTTTTCCCGCGAGCGGCAGCGCGGAGTTCGCCGCCATCTGCGATTTCGCGTAGGCCGTGCCGAGGTCGGCGTCGAGGCCCATGACCTCGCCGGTGGACCGCATTTCCGGCGAGAGTAAAATGTCCTGGCCGACGAATTTGTTGAACGGGAAAACAGATTCCTTGACGGCCCAGTACTTGGTCCAAATTTCTTCGGTGAAATTCAATTCCTTCAAGGTCTTGCCAGCCATCACGCGCGCGGCGATCTTGGCGAGCGGTTTGCCGATGGCTTTGCTCACGAACGGCACGGTGCGCGAAGCGCGCGGATTCACTTCGAGGACGTAGACCATTTCGCCTTTGACGGCGTATTGCACATTCATCAGACCGACGACTTTCAATTCGCGCGCCATCGTATGCGTATAGGTGCGGATAGTTTCGATGACGCTCTGGGAAAGCGTATGCGGCGGAAGCACCATCGCGGCATCGCCGGAATGCACGCCGGCAAATTCGATGTGCTCCAGCATTCCGCCGATGACGATCGTGCCGCCGTTCGGCAGTCCGACGTCCGCGATACAGTCCACATCCACCTCGGTCGCGTCTTCGAGGAACTTGTCCACGAGCACCGGCCGTTCCGGGGAGGCCTCAACCGCAAACTTCATGTAGTGCGACAGCTCCGCGTCGGAATAAACGATCTGCATCGCACGGCCACCGAGGACGAAGCTCGGCCGCACCAGCACGGGATAGGTCAGGCGTTTTGAGATGACCAGCGCCTCTTCGCCATTGGTGGCGAGGCCGTTTGGCGGCTGCGGAATGTTGAGCTTGTTCAACATCGCGGCGAACAGTTTGCGGTCCTCGGCGATCTCAATGCTCTGGGGCGAGGTGCCGATGATGTTGACACCGTTTTTCTGGAGGCCGAGAGCGAGATTGAGAGGCGTCTGGCCGCCGAATTGCGCGATGGCGCCCCAGCATTTTTCGCGTTCGTAAATGTGGAGCACGTCCTCCAGCGTGAGCGGCTCGAAAAACAATTTGTCGCTGGTGTCGTAATCCGTGGAGACGGTTTCGGGATTCGAATTCACCATGATCGTTTCAAATCCGTCCTCCTTGAGGGCGAACGCGGCATGGACGCAGCAGTAATCAAACTCGATACCCTGGCCAATGCGGTTCGGGCCGCCGCCGAGGATCATCACTTTCTTGGCCGTGTTGCCTTTCACTTCGTCGTCGCCGCGATCGTAGGTGGAATAATAATACGGCGTGTAGGCTTCAAATTCGGCGGCGCAGGTGTCCACGAGCCGGTAGCTCGGCACGAGGCCGATTTTTTTGCGCCACGCGCGGATTTCATCCTCGGTCTGGCCGACGAGATTGGCGATCTGCCGGTCGGAAAATCCGAGCGACTTGGCTTGGGCGAGTTTTTCAGCTTTG
The DNA here is from genome assembly GCA_903870815.1 of uncultured Verrucomicrobia subdivision 3 bacterium. Lineage (GTDB taxonomy): Bacteria > Verrucomicrobiota > Verrucomicrobiia > Limisphaerales > UBA11358 > UBA11358. The sequence continues at coordinate 23,927 of CAIQEI010000049.1, read as the reverse complement.
AGTGATGGCATTCGGCGAAATTAAATTCGCAACAGTAAGCCGGAATTTTTTCCGCGTGTCCAGAAAGTATGGCGCAAACGCGCTTGCCGCCGCATGGCGATTGCTTTATGACATCGCCATGCGGTCAATCGGAAAAGGCTGGTGGTGGCTGGCGCTCTTGCTCCCGCTTACCGCCACCGCGCAAATTGACCCAGTCAAGCGCGACCTCATCCAGATGGGCTACGACCAGCCGCTCGAAGGCGTTTCGCCGCTCGGCGCCTACGGGTTTTATTACCATAACCAGCCGGACTTCATCCGCACCAACCTCACCTGGCGGCTCGCGCTTGCGCCGGTCTATCTCGATACCGAACTCGGCTTCAACCACCTGCTCGGGCCGAACACTGATTTCGCCATCGGCGCGGCCGGCGGCGGTTTTGCGGACAGCTACAGCGAGGTCGACGGCGGCAAATACATCGAAGCCCAGTCCTTCGATGGCAACGACGGCGAGGTTTCGGCCAGCGTCTATCACCTGTTCAACCCGGGCGACCTGATTCCGCTAAACTATGTCCTGCGCGGCGCAGCGCATTATTCCGCCTACGAACGCAACGACACCACCGCCAACGATTTTCAACTTCCAAAAACCGGCATGACCTACAGCGTGCGCACCGGCCTGCGTTGGGGCGGCATCGAGCCGACGCTGTTTCCTGCGCTCGCGATGGAAATTTCCATCTGGTATGAAGGTTACTTCCGCGCGAACCCCGGCGGCTATGGTTTTAATGACGACCGGCAAATCGAACGATCCGCGCACCAGTTCTGGAGCGCGGCGGCGCTGTCCTATACGTTGCCCGACAGCAAACAAAATTTTTACGCGCGCCTCGTCGGCGGCACCACCGTGGACGCCGACCGCCTGAGCGCCTACCGGCTCGGCGGCTTTCTCCCGCTCGTCGCGGAATACCCGCTGACGCTGCCCGGCTATTATTATCAGGAATTCAGCGCCAAGCAGTTCGTGCTGCTGAACGCCAGCTATCTGCTGCCCATCGCGCCCAACGAGCGCTGGAACCTCGACTTCAACGCCGCCACCGCCGTCATCGACTACCTGCCCGGCACCGGCCAGTCCGGCAACTCGGTTAGCGGCGTCGGCGGGGGGATTTTATACCGCGCGCCATCGGACAAATTCCGCTTCATCGCAAGCTACGGCTATGGTTTCAACGCCATCCGCGATGGCGAACGCGGCGCGAGCAGCCTCACCTTCCTGCTCCAGATTGACTTGGAAAAGCCGCACGGCGACGGTTTCAGTTCCACCCAGCCCACGCAGTGGCGCGGCTGGAACTGGCTGCTGGGCCGATGAATAATTTGTCACTGCAGGATCGTCTGGGAAGATTAATCCTCGGTTTAGGCCGTTAAGCTCGCCGTCCGCTGGAACCGAAACAACTCCTAGCCAACCCGCTGAAAACCGACGTTGTTTTTTGGATTTTTTGCTCCAGGAATGAACAGAGGTTGGAACGGCGTCACTTTTTACTTCACTAGAACCGCACAATCCCCTATTGTTTTCATCTGGTTGCGCATATGGTGGAATTGGCAGACACGCTACTTTGAGGTGGTAGTGCCGCAAGGCGTGCAGGTTCAAGTCCTGCTATGCGCACCACGGTTTTAATGGGAGAGAAAGTGGATTAAACCCTCATTTTTATTAGTGATTTCTTCGGTTTAATTTTCACGTTTAATTTTGTTCCTTCTCCCCTGAATGCAGTCAATATATGCCATTGGTGCTGCTGTCCTGATGCTCCGGATGTGCCTCGAGTCCTAGGCAGCTTTGACGCATTATATACATCACCTCTTCCCGATTGGGCTTATACCGATGATTTGCAGGTTTTGCCTTTCTTAGTCCGTCTCCCCGCAAAAAAAAATACCCCGGGCCTTTTCCAGACCCGGGGGATTAGTCGGAATCAATTCAGTCGAATGCGTGGCCGGCGCAGCACAGGACGTCTTTCACCTTGTGGCGGACGAGGTCTTTGACGGCCTGACGGGCGGGCCCGAGATATTTTCGCGGATCAAATTCACCCGGTTTTTCGGCGAACACTTTGCGGATTCCCGCGGTCATGGCCATGCGGAGGTCGGTATCAATGTTGACCTTGGTGCAACCCACGCGGCGCGCAACCTCGATGTCGGCTTCCGGCACCCCTTGCGCGTCGGGCATCTTGCCGCCGTATTTGTTGATTTCGTCCACAAGATACTTTGGTACGCTGGACGCGCCGTGCAGCACCAGCGGGTAATCGCCCAGATTTGCCTCGAGCAGCGCCTGCTTGATGAGTTTGAGTCGTTCGAGGTCAAGGTGCTGTTCGCCCTTGAATTTATAGGCACCGTGGCTGTTGCCGATGGCGATCGCGAGGGAATCGCAGCCGGTTTCCTTGACGAACTTGACGGCTTCCTCCGGATTCGTGTAGTGGCCGCTGGTCGAGTGGGCGCCGCCTTCTTCACCTTCGTCAAACTGCGCGCCGACCAAATGGCCGAGTTCTGATTCCACGGAGCAATTGTATTTGTGCGCGTATTCGACGACTTTTCGAGTGATCTCGGCGTTCTTCTCGAACGTCTCGTGGCTGGCGTCGATCATCACGCTGGTGAAACCTTCGTCAATGCACTGTTTGCAGAGTTCGAATGTGTCGCCGTGGTCGAGGTGGACGGCGATCGGCACGTTGGACACGCTGACGGCAGCCTCGATGAGTTTTTTGAGGTAAACCGGGTTGGCGTACTGGCGCGCGCCTTTGGAAATCTGCAGCATCAACGGCGCTTTCTCCTCTTCGCAGGCCTCGACGATAGCCTGGATGAGTTCCATGTTGTTGACGTTGAATGCGCCGAGGGCGTACTTGCCTTTAAGCGCCTTGGCGAACAGCTCTTTGGTGTGTGTCAGTGGCATAAATTTGATCTATTTTTTGGGACGAACGGCCCGGGTTTCTCCAACACCCGAAATTATAAGCATTTTCCGCCGGAAGAAAATCAAAAAATCGGTCCGTTTCGCAACCACGGGAATCCAGCTCTCAACCCTTTGCCTATGACCGGAAAAAATCCTTCACCACCGCCGCCACGCGCTGGATCTGCGCGTCGGTCAGTTCCGGAAACATCGGCAGACTCAGGCATTCCCGCGCCGCTTTTTCCGCCACCGGAAAATCGCCCGGCTGGTGGCCGAGCGGCGCATAAACCTTCTGCAGATGCAGCGGCAGCGGATAATGCACCGCGTTGCCGATGCCGTTTGCGTCCAGAAATTTCTTCAGTTCCTCCCGGCGCGGATGGCGCACGGTATAGAGATGCCATGCGCTTTCATTGCCGGCGGCAACCACCGGCAGTTTCAGCGGCGTGTCGCCCAGCAGTTCCGCGTAGCGATCCGCCACGCGCTGGCGCTCACGCGTCCAACGCCCCAGATGCTTCAGCTTCACGCCCAGCACCGCTCCTTGGATTCCTTCCAGCCGGTAATTGTAGCCCACCTCGTCATGGTGATACCGGACGGTGGACCCATGTTCGCGCAATGCTTTCGCCCGGGCGGCTAACGCGGCGTTGTTCGTCACCAGCGCGCCGCCTTCGCCGCAAGCGCCGAGATTTTTAGCCGGATAAAAACTGAAGCACGCGATGTCCCCGAGCGAGCCGACCGTCTTGCCCTTGAATTTTGCGCCGTGCGCCTGCGCCGCGTCCTCGACGAATGGCAGCTTGTGCTTGCGACAGATGGCCGCCACCGCGTCCACGTCGAACGGCTGGCCGTAAAGATGCACCGGTAAAACCGCCTTGGTGCGCGGCGTGATGGCGCGTTCGATTAGGTTTGGATCAAGATTGAACGTCGCATCGTCAATATCCACATAGACCGGCTTCGCGCCGCAGTAGGAAATCGCCCAACTCGTCGCAATGAACGTATAGGGGGTCGTGATGACCTCGTCGCCCGGCCCGACGCCGAGCAGCCGCATCGCGACGTGCAACGCGGAGGTGCCGCTGTTGAACCCGAGTGCGTGCTGCGCACCGCAAAATACGGCAAAATCCTTTTCAAACTGCGCCACGTCCGGGCCGAGGCAGAAGGAACAGTTGTCGAGCGTGCGGGCGATGGCGGCGTCAATTTCCGCACGCAACGGTTTTAATTGGGCGCGCAGGTCGAGGTAGGGAACCGGTTCGGACATCCGACAAATTTACCGGCTACCGAAGGGTTTGGGAATTGCAAATATTGACCGCAAAAAAATGACTGCGTCCGCCCGCCGAGAATGTATGTCGGCGCGACCGTCGGACTGGGCGAGCAAGTTGGAGTTTTGGTCGCCGCCGTCGCCATAATCTAAATCCCGCCCGAAGGACAAGGCGGAATATTTTCACCGAGGGATGGCTTGATCTAAAGCGTCAGGTCGTTCGGAAATGGATGCGGTCGCCGTTGGTCAATTTACGTTCCCGAGCCATTGGGCTGGCGGAATCAGAAAAATGGATTGTGTTCTTTTTCCTCCTCGACCGTCGTCAATGGGCCGTGGCCGGAACAAATCAAGGTTGCCGCCGGCAGCGATAAAATCTGTTCGCGCACCTTCTGTTTTGCGAGTTCCCAGTGGCCGTTGCCGTTGCCCATCGAGCCGGCGAAAATCGCGTCGCCCACGATGGCGACGTGCGGCGCGTCTTCCTGCCAGTTGCCAACGAGATACGTCACGCCGTCCTCCGCGTGGCCAGGCGTCTCGCGGTGCGTCACGCGAAGGCCGCCAAGCGGGATGATTTCCGCCGGCTTGTTGCGCTGATCCACCGGCGCGTTTTTCGAGCCGCTGTGCAAGCGCGCCTTCGGCCACGCCGTGCGGAATTGCGGCAGCGCTTCGATGTGGTCCCAATGCGAGTGCGTGATGAAAATATGCCGCAGCGTTAAACCTTCTGCCGCAATGGTGTCCAGCACCGGCTGCGCATCCAGCCCGGTGTCAAACACCGCGGCGTCGCGGGTGACTTCGTCCCAGACCAGGTAGCAATTGACCGACAGGTCGTCTTTTTTGGAGGTGAACACTCGGAGATCCCGCCAGCCGGACAAATCCTTGGGCGATGGCAGCCAGCCGTTGGCGATGGCTTCGAGCTTGGCCGGATTCAAACCGGTCAGTTTTGCCAGGGCGGCCAAATTGATTTTCCTTGCGGACTGGCCGGTTTCGCCGAACGCCGCAAATTCGCCCCCGGATAGCCCGGCCGCGCTGGCGGCAGTCGGAGTGGTAATGTTGTTCATCACGCAGGCTTTGCGGATGATGTCGCCGGGATGATCTTCAAGTTGCACGGGCAAAACGTTAGCGAAAAAATTTCCAATCGCAAGCGCGCGGCTTGTGGAGCCGCGGCCCGCATGCTAAAAATAACGTGTGTTCGGCTTCAAATCTAATAAACCACGGGAACGCTTTTACCTGCTCCCGGGGCAGGGCGGACGCAGCTTCCGTCGGAAGCAGAAAATTTTCCGACGCTGGGCATTTACCGTGGCGCTGGCTTCCGGCCTGGCCCTGGCGTTCGCAATGTGGTGGCACGCGCACCTGAAAATGTGAGCGGCGCTTGACCGCGCGACCGGGGTTGTTACCATGCCCAAAATTTGATGAAGTCCTTTCCTTTCATTTCCTGGCTGGTGATCGGCGCCGCCCTTTCCGCCGGGGCCGAACCGATGGTCATCGACGGCATCCAGGGCGTCGTCAGCAGCCGCGTTGTCACCCGCACCGAGGTGGAGGATTATTCCCGGCCCGCCGCCGACGCGCTCCGCCGGCAATATTCCGCGGAGCCGGGCGTTTTTCAGGAAAAGCTCAACGAGACGCTCAATGACAGTCTGGAGCAACTGGTCGAACGGGCGCTCATCCTCCGCAGTTTCGATACCGAGGGATACAAGCTGCCCGATGCCGTCGTGGACGAGCTGGTTCAGGAACGCATCCGTGACCGCTTTGGCGACCGGGTCACGTTCATGAAAACGCTGCAGGCGCAGGGCATGACTGTGGAACAATTCCGGAAACAGGTGCGCGAGCAATACATCGAAGCCGCCCTCCGCAACCAGAACGTGCAGCGGGAGATTTTCATTTCGCCCTACCAGATTGAAAAATATTACCTCGCCAACCAGGACGAGTTCCGCGTCGAAGATCAGGTCAAGCTCCGCATGATTGTCCTCACCAAATCCGCGCCGGACGACACCAACACCGTCAATCTCGCCCACGAAATCCAGGCCAAGATCAAGGACGGTGCCCCCTTCGCCGAGATGGCGTCCATTTATTCCCAAGGCTCCCAGAAAAACCAGGCGGGTGATGCGGGCTGGCAGCGGCGCTCCATTCTCCGCCAGGAACTCGCCACCGCCGCCGACAAGCTTGCGCCCGGCCAGGTCAGCGATGTGATTGACACACCCGAAACCTGCTACCTCATTCTGATTGAAGAAAAAAAGCCGGCGCATGTCCGCCCGCTGACGGAAGTCGCCATCGATATCGAAAAAAATCTCCGGCTCAAGCAGCAGGCCAGATTGCAGAAGGATTGGATTGAAGGACTCAAGAAAAAAACCTTCATCCGCTACTTTTGAAAATATGCGGACGGGGCGGGTGCCCCTTGACAAGTCACCCGCTGCCGGTCAGCCGTCACCATGAAGAACTGGATTGGCATTTCCCTCGGCGACGCCACCGGCGTCGGGCCGGAAGTTGCGCTCAAAGCCATCGCCGCCGAAGCCGGCCAGGATGAAACGCGATACCTGCTCATCGGCGATCCCAAAATTCTCCGGCGGCTGAATGGGGAATTTTCGCTGGATCTCCCGCTGAAACAATTTTCCAGCTACCAAGACCCCGGCCGATTTTTCATCTTCAATCCGCTGGCTGAAACGCTGCCCGAATCGCTGCCCGCCGGTGCACCGCTCGCCGCCAACGCCGCCGTCGCGGCCTTGCATGAGGGCGGCCACCGCTGCCTGCGCGGCGAACTCGACGCGCTCGTCACCGCGCCCGTCAACAAGCAGGCCATCATCCGCGCCGGCCATAAATTCGTCGGGCAGACGGAATTCCTCTCCGAACTGGCTGGCGCGCAGCGCACGGCCATGATGCTGCTGGGCACCGATGAGCGCGGCCGCTGGCTGCGCGTCGCGCTGGCAACCGTCCACATTGCGATCAAGTCGATTCCCGAACGATTGACGGCGGCGAAAATCACGCTTGCCATTGAACTGGCCGCACAGTCCTGCCGCGACCTCGGCTTGCCGCGCGCAAAAATCGCCGTCGCCGGGCTGAATCCGCATGCCGGCGAAGGCGGGGAATTTGGCGATGAGGAAATTACGACGATTGCGCCGGCGGTTCTGGCCGCACAGAAATGCGGCTACGATGTCATCGGTCCGCTGAGCGGCGACACGGTTTTTCACTACGCGCTGAAAGGGGAATTTGACGCCGTCGTCGCGATGTATCACGACCAGGGGCTTGCGCCGCTGAAAGCCGTCGCCTTCGACAGCGGCATCAACTGGACGCTCGGTCTGCCCTTCATCCGCACCTCACCCGACCACGGCACGGCCTACGACATCGCGGGCAAAGGGATCGCAAATCCCGGCAGCATGATTGCGGCGATCCGCCTGGCGAAGCAGTTGGCGGCCAATAAGAAGTAGGAGACGCGGTGACGAGTCTCTAACTAACCGGGCAGAATTAAAACGAGACCCGTCATCTCGACTCCCGCAATTTAGCCAATCAACTCGCGCACCTTCGCGCCAATGTCGCCTTGTTTCACCAGCGATTCGCCGACGAGAATCGCACCCGCCCCGCACTTTTTCAAACGCTCCACGTCCGCCCGCGTATGGATGCCGCTTTCGGCGACTAGTAAACTGCCGGCGGCATTTTTTGATCCATGAAGTTTCTCCGCAATCCCTTCCGTCGTCGCCAGGTCCACCTTGAAGGTTTTCAAATCGCGGTTGTTCACGCCAATCAGCTTCGGGAAAATTTTTAGCGCCCGCTCCAGTTCTGCCTCGTCATGAACCTCGACCAAAACGGCCAGCCCGGCTTCGACGGCGAGCGCATGAAATTTTGCCAGTTGCTCATCCGTCAAAATCGCGACAATGAGCAGGATGGCGTCCGCGCCCCATTCGATGGCTTCGAGAATCTGGCGTTCATCAATGATGAAGTCCTTGCGCAGCAGCGGCAGTTTCACGGCGGCGCGGATTTGGCGGAGGTAATCCAGCGAGCCCTGAAAAAATCGTTCGTCCGTCAAAATCGACAGGCAGCTCGCACCCGCCGCCTCGTATTCTTTGGCGATGCGGACGGGATCAAAATTCTGGCAAATCACGCCCATGGACGGCGAGGCCTTCTTCACTTCGGCAATCAAACCGATTTTCCCAAGGCGCGGATTTTTCAGCGCGGCGATGAAATCGCGCCGTTCGCCGTGCTCCAGCATCGCATCGCGCAAATCGCCGGCGGCGATCAGCCGCGCGGGCAGTTGCGCAACTTCGCGTTTCTTCTGTTCTACAATCTTATCGAGAATGTTCACGCTCATTTTTTACCGCCGAGACGCCGGGGCGCAGAGTAAAGATTCCTTCTCGGCGGCTCGGGGTCTCTGCCGTCAATTTATTCTTCCTCATCCTTCACCCCCTGCATCCGCTTGAGCGGGCAGCCGGCGCGGAGCCAGGCGTTCACGAACGGGTCGAGCGCGCCGTCCATCACGGCCTGCACATCGCTGGACTGTTCGCCGGTGCGCAGATCCTTCACCATGCGATAGGGCTGGAAAACGTAGCTGCGAATCTGATTGCCCCACGAGATGCTGCCCTTGTCGCCGTAAAAACGTTCCATCTCGCTCTTGGCCTGATCCAGTTTCAGCGCGTAAAGTTTCGAGACGAGCATCGCCATCGCGGTGGCCTCGTTCTGCACCTGGCTGCGCTGCGCCTGCGACGCGGCGACCAGTCCGGTCGGGATATGCGTAAGACGCACGGCGGTTTCCACCTTGTTAACGTTCTGGCCGCCTTTGCCGCCGGAACGGAACGTGTCGCGCAAGATTTCCGTCTTGGGAATGACGATATCCGTCTCCAGCAGATCGCTCAATTCGGCCACGGTGTCCACGCTGGAAAAACTCGTGTGCCGCCGCTTGTTGGAATCGAACGGCGAGATGCGCACCAGCCGGTGCACACCGCGTTCCGCCTTGCAAAAGCCGTAGGCATTCTCGCCCTCGACGCGGAAGGTGACGGTCTTCAGCCCCGCCGTGTCGCCGGCGAGCGCGTCAGTGACCTCCCATTTCCAGCCGCGCGAATCGAACCAGCGGCCGTACATGCGCGAGAGCATTTCCGCCCAGTCCTGCGCCTCGGTGCCGCCGGCACCGGCGTTGATGGTGAAGATACAATTGCACTTGTCATGCGGACCGCTCAGGAAAGTCTTTAGCTCGAAATTGTCGAGTTCGGCGAATAATTTCCCAAGGTCGGCCGCCAGCTCGGCTTCCAACTTGACCTGCATGGCTTCCGGCTCGGCGGCCGCCAGCTCAAGCATCACCTGCAAATCTTCAACCTGTTTGCCGAAGCGGACGAGCGGATCAATCTTGCCGCGAATATCATTCGTCTCGTTGATGACCTTCTGGGCGGCATCCTGGTTGTTCCAGAACGTTTCACCGGTCATCTGCGCCTCCAGTTCGGCCTGGCGCTGGTTCAATCTGGAGACGTCAAAGAAACCTCCGCAGGTGCGTGAGCTTGTCGGCGGCGGTCGTGATCTGCGGGCGGACGATGTCGAACATCTGAAAAGAGTAGCCGAACACGGCCGGCGAATGGAAGATGGAAAATGGCCCGCGGGGCGCGCCGGCCCGGAATTGGATCCGGGCGCACTTTCCGCTTTTGCCCGCGCCCGGCAAAACCTAGACTGTCGCCATGAATTTGCCCGGATTTCCAGTCAACCGTCCGCGCCGTCTGCGCACGTCGCCGGCGTTGCGCCGCCTCGTCGCGGAAAATTCTCTGAATGTCTCGCAGTTCGTCCTGCCGCTCTTTGCGCGCTCCGGCAAGAAACTCCGCCGGCCGGTGGCGGCCATGCCCGGCGTATTCCAGTTGTCGCCGGATGAGATCGTGCGCGAGGCCACGGCGGCCCACGCGCTCGGCATCCCCGCCGTCCTGCTTTTCGGCATTCCGGACACCAAAGATGCGAAGGCTAGCGGCGCCTACGCCAGGAACGGCATCGTGCAGCAGACGGTGCGTTTGCTGAAGCGGGAACTGCCGTCGCTGCTGGTCATCACGGACGTGTGCCTGTGCGAATACATGGCGCACGGCCATTGCGGCCTAGTAAACGGTGGAAAAATCCTGAACGACCCGACGCTTGCGCTGCTCGCGCGCACGGCGGCCAGCCACGCGGCGGCGGGCGCAGACATCGTCGCACCGAGCGACATGATGGACGGCCGCGTCCGCGCCATCCGTGCGAAATTGGACCTTGAAGGCTTCGCCGACACGCCGATCATGAGCTACGCGGCCAAGTTTGCGTCCGCCTTTTACGGGCCCTTCCGTGAAGTGGCCGAGTCCACGCCGCAGTTCGGCGACCGGCGCAGCTACCAGATGGACGCGGCCAATGGCAACGAGGCTTTGCGCGAAGTGGCTCAGGACATTCAGGAAGGCGCGGACTTGGTGATGGTCAAGCCGGCGCTGGCGTATCTGGACATCATCCACCGCGTGAAAAAAGAATTCGGTCTCCCCACCGCCGCCTACGCCGTGAGCGGCGAACACGCGATGATCAAGGCGGCGGCGGCGAACGGCTGGATTGACGAGCGCAACGTTACGCTGGAAAGCTTGCTCGCGATGCGCCGGGCGGGTGCGGATATCCTTATCACCTACGCGGCGATGGACGCGGCGAAGTGGCTGAAATCCTCATAATCGCAATCCAAATTCGCTTTCATCCGCAGCTTACGATTAAGGTTTCCAGCTGAATCCTCGCGCTTTTGCGTTTGCAATGCTGTTGCCGGCAAGTTAGGCTTCGCGTTCACTTTTTCACTATGATCGGAACAATTCGCAAACATTCTAGCTGGCTGTGGTGGATCATCGCCGGCCTCACTATCATTTCATTCGTCTATTTCATGTCGGTTCCGGGAGCCAATAAGGGCGGCGGCAGTGGTTCCAGCGGAAATTTTGGCGTGATTTACGGCCGGACCATCACGGCGCAGGACTTCCAGGAGGCGCAGGCGGAATATTACATTTATTATTGGACGCGCAGCGACGGCCATTGGCCGGACACCAGCGCCAACGTCTCCCGCGATGACATGGAGCGCGATATCTACATCCGCCTGCTGCTGGCGCAGAAAGCCCGTCAGTTGGACATCCACGTTGACGAGGACGCGCTGGTCACCGCCGCGGCCGAATTTCTCCGTTCCATCAGCGGCAAAGGCCAACCGGTGGCGATGGACAAATTCGTGGCGCAAGTCCTGGCCCCGAAAGGCCTTGGCGTGGCGGATCTGGAAAACTTTCTTCGCAATGAACTGGTCGTGCAACAGATGATCCAGGTGCTCGGCCTGTCCGGCGCGCTGGTCACCCCGCAGGAAGGTAGCCAGCTTTACGACCGTGAAAATCAGGAAATCTCCGCGCAGGCGGTGTTTTTCGCCGCGTCGAATTATCTCGCCCAGGTTTCGGTCACACCCGCCGCCGTCGCGCAGTTTTACACGAACAGCATGGCCGTCTATCGCGAACCGGATCGCGTGCAGGTGAGCTACGCCTGGTTCAATGTCACCAACTTCCTCGCCGCGGCCAAAACCGCCGAGCTGGCGAGGACGAATTTCGAAAGTTATGTGGACTCGGCTTACCGGCAATACGGCGCGACGGAGTTTGCCGACGCCAAGACCCCGGATGAGGCCAAGGCCCGGATTCGCGGCGTGCTTTACCGCAACCGCGCCCTTGCGGACGCGCGCCAGGCGGCGAATGATTTTGCCGCGGCGGTGTTCGCCATGGAGCCGGTGAAGCCGGAAAATCTGGCCGCTTATGCGAAACAAAAGGGCTTGGTGACCCGCACCACCGCGCCCTTCTCGGCCCGGATCGGCCCGGAAGAATTCAACGCCTCGCCCGCCTTCGTCCGGAACGCGTTTCAATTGAGCGCGGACGAGCCGTTCGCCAATCCGGTGGTCGAGGCCGATGGCGTTTACGTCATGGCGCTGGCCGGCCAGCTCCAGAGCGCGATTCCTAAACTTGAACAAATCCTTCCCCGCGTGACCCGGGACTTTGAGGATTATGCGGCCGTGTCGCTGGCCCGGCGCGACGGCACGAACTTCTACTACAATGCCTCCGTGCAGATGGCCGTGGGCAAGTCTTTTGCACAGACCGCCGTGGCCAACGCCCAGTCGCCGCAGGTCCTGCCGCCGTTTTCATTGAGCTCGCAAGAATTGCCCGGGCTTGGCGACCGCGCCGAACTCGGCCAGATCAAGCAGGCCGCGTTCACCACGCCGCCCGGACATATCAGCAATTTCCAGCCAACCCGGGATGGTGGTTTCGTCCTGTTTGTTCAGCAGCTGCTGCCGATCGACGAGACGGAAAAAAAGGCGGGCATGCCGAGGTTCCTCGGGCAGGTCCGCCGCGCCCGTCAGAACGAGGCGTTTAACCTCTGGCTGCAGGCCGAGGCCAACCGCGAGCTGCGCGCCACACCGTTCTTCCAAAAGATGGCGGCGGCCGGCGCGGCGAAATAGTCCGTGAGCGCGGCCATTAAACTGTCGTCGCCCGCCACCCGCGAGTTTTGGGAAATTCCCGTCCGGTTTGAAGACGAGCATCTGCTCGCGCTGGACAAGCCCGCCGGCCTGCTCACCTCGCCCGATCGTCACGACGAGCAGCGCCCCAGCCTGATGAAGCTGTTACTCGGCGGCCTCGCCGCCGGCAAGCCGTGGGCCCGCGAACGCAACCTGACTTATTTGAGCAACGTCCACCGGCTGGATTTCGAGACCAGCGGAATTCTCCTGCTGGCCAAGAGCAAACCGGCGCTCATTGCTTTGGCGAATATTTTTGGCGCGGAAAAACCCCTGCGGAAATACGTCGCCCTGGCCTGGGGAATTCCCCCGGCGAAAAATTTCACGGTGGACGCCAAACTCGCGCCGCATCCCGTGAAGGTTGGCCAGATGGGCGTGGATACCCTCGCCGGCAAAAAGTCGAAGACCGAATTTGAGGTCCTCGAACAGTTTTCCGACTGGGTGCTGCTGCGTGGTTCGCCGCTGACGGACCGGATTCACCAGCTCCGCGTCCATCTCAAGCATGCCGGCTATCCGGTGGTCGCCGACGAGCTTTACGGGGGGAAAAAACTCTGGCTTTCGCGTTTGAAAAAGGATTTTTACCTCAAACCCGGTCGCGACGAACGTCCGCTGCTGGCGCGCGCAGCCTTGCACTTGGAGGAATTAAGCCTGCCGCATCCCGTCACCGGCGAAACCGTGGTCATCCAGTGCGAATGGCCGAAAGATTTGAAAGTGGCGGTGAAATATCTGCGCCAGTTTGCGACCGGCCCCGGCCGTCGCGGCCTCCGCGACGACGAACCCGAAGCCGGGCTGGAATAAAATTTCCCAAATCTCCCGCTGCGCCGGGCGGTGAATCAGGAAACCGCCCAGTTCAAAATGGACTTCTGCACATGGAGCCGGTTTTCGGCCTGGGTGAAGATGGTGTCCGCATGCGCTTCAAACGTCGCTGCGTCGATCTCCTTGCCACGATACGCGGGCAGGCAATGCATCACGAGGGCACCGGGCTTGGCGCGCTCCACCAGCTTCTGGTTGATCTGATAACCAGCGAAAATCTTCAGTCGCTCGGCCGCTTCCGCTTCCTTGCCCATGGAAACCCAGACGTCCGTGTAAAGCAGGTCGGCGCCGGTCGCGGCGGACAGGAGGTCTTCGGTGACGATGATTTTTCCGCCCGCACGTTTCAGGCATTCCGCGGCCGGCTGAAATGCTTTCGGTGCCGCAATGCGCAGTTCGAATCCCAGTTTCGCCGCCGCAAAAATCCAGGATGCCGGCATATTGCACGCGCCGTCGCCGATGAAAGCAACCACCTTGCCCGCGATCGGTCCGCGCAATTCTTCAAATGTAAAAATGTCCGTCAGCACCTGGCAGGGATGCTCTTCATCGGTCAACGCATTGATGGTCGGTATTTTTGAGTAGATTGCGAAATCTTCAACGTCGCTTTGCGCGAACGTGCGGATGACCGCGCCGTGGATCATCCGGCCCAGCACGCGCGCGGTGTCCTTGATCGGTTCGCCGCGGCCAAGCTGGATGTCATTCGCGTTGAGAAACATCACGCCCGCGCCGAGCTCGCGGAGGCCGGTCTCGAACGAAACCCGCGTGCGCGTGGACGACTTGGAAAAGATCAGCGCCCAGGTCTGGCCGGCGAGCGGCTGCGTCGGGTGCGCGCCGCGTTCGCGCTTGAACCCCGTGGCGTCGCGCAGAATGGTTTCAAAGTCCGCGCGTGGCAGTTTTTCCAATGACAACAGATGTTTCATGTCTCGACCAATTTGGGAGGTTTCCAACCAAAGGAAATTTTATAACCGAACCGCGTGGCGCCGTCACTCCTTTTTCTTCGCGGCATCGGCGGCGCGCCAGAGATACCACGCCGCGGTGGTGGCGTGGGGACGCCAGCGTTTGCCGAACTGAAGCAGAACCTTCGGCTTCGGCATTTCGCGTTTTTTGTAGGCGATCCGGAAGCCGTTCCGCACGCCGAAATCATCGGCGGGCAGCACATCCTTGCGGCCGAGCTGGAAAATCAAAAGCATCTCAACCGTCCACCGCCCGACGCCGCGCACCTCCGTCAGCCGCGCGATGATTTCGTCATCGGACAATTTCACGATCTGCCGCGGCGTGGGGACGACGCCGGACCGGGTCTTTTCCGCGATGTCGCGGATGGCCCGGATTTTGGCGAAGGAGAAACCGCAGGCACGGAGTTGCGCGTCCGTAACGCCGGCGAGGTCCTCGGGCTTGGGAAAACGCCGGCGGGGAAAGAGTTGCTTGAATCGCGCCAGGATGTTGCCGGCCGCCGTGGCGTGGAGTTGCTGGTGGGCGACGGCCTGGACAAGTGATTGGAAAGGCGAGCGCCACGGCTCGTGCTCGAGCCGGCAGGGCCCGATTTCGCGGATGAGCCGACGCATCACCGGGTCGGCAGCGGACAAATGTTTGAGCGCGACCGTGGTCATGCGATGGATTTTACGAGGGCTTCGATCTTATCGATGCCCTCGGCGGCCTCCTGCGGCTTCAAGTTCAAAGCCGGCAGCAGCCGGATGACCTGGGTCCCGGCGGGGATGGTCAGCACGCCGGCGGTGTGCAGGCGGTTGACAAATTGGAGCGCCGCCGGCTTGTCACTGGCGGCGAACGCGGGAATATTTTCCGCCAGTTCCAATCCCAGCATGAAGCCGAGGCCGCGCGCACTTTTGACCACGCCCGGATAGGCTTTCCCCAGCCGTTCCAGTTCGGTTTTCAACCAGCCGCCGAGTTCGCGCGCCTGGTCACCAAGCTTTTCCTCTTCGATGACCGCCAGGATTCTCAATGCGACGGCGCAAGCGAGCGGCGTGCCCCCGAAAGTCGTGGCATGCGTGCCCGGCCCGAGCAAATCCGCGAAGGGGGCGCGCACCCAGAAAGCGCCGATCGGAAAACCGCCGCCCAGCGACTTGGCCATCGATAGGCCGTCGGGCAGAAACGTTTCGCCGCCCGGGACGCCTTCCAGAATGCGCTGGAAGCTTTGGAACCGGCCCGTGCGATAATGGCCGCACTGCACGCCGTCCATAAGGAGGAGGAGCTTCTTTTCGTCGCACAACGCGCGGAGGCCAAGGAGGTATTCCGGCGTGGCCGGCGTGACGCCGCCTTCGCCCTGCACGCCTTCGATCATGATGGCGACGGTCGCGGGCGAAATCGCGGCGCGCGCGGCGGCCAGGTCGTTATAGGGAATGTGCCGGAAGCCTGGCATCATCGGCTCAAACCCTTTTTTAACTTTTTCCTGGCCGGTGGCGGCGATACCGGCGAGGGTCCGCCCGTGAAAGGAATTGGTCGCCGTCAATATTTCAAAGCGGCCCTCGTCGTGGCCGAATTTGCGCGCGAGCTTGAACAGGCCTTCGTTGGCCTCCGCGCCGCTGTTGGCGAAGAAGCACTTGCCGGGGCCGATGCGTTTCACGAGCTCGGCGGCAAGCCGGCCCTGCGGTTCGGTGAAATACAAGTTCGAGACGTGGATCAGCTTTTTCGACTGTTCGACCAGCGCCTCGGTGATGGCCGGATGCGCGTGGCCCAGCGAACAGACGGCGATGCCGCTGCCGAGATCCAGGTAGCGTTTGCCCGCGACATCAAAAACGTGGCTGCCCGCGCCGTGGCTCAGCACGATTTCAAAGCGCCCATAACTGGGCACGACGTTTTTCGTGAACAGTTCCCGGATGGATTCGTAGTCGTTGCGGACAATCGCCGGCGGCGCTGGAACAATTTCTTTCATTTGCGGTATTGAATTTACAAAATCCGAGGTGATTGGAACCTCGGAAGTCGCGCGTAAATCGTAAATCGGAAATCGGAAATCACAAGACTACTTCGGTGCCGACGCCCCGGTCCGTGAAGATTTCCAGCATGACGGCGTGCGGCGTGCGGCCGTCCACGAAGGAGACTTTTTCCACGCCGGATTTGATTGCGGCGACGGCGCTGTCCACTTTCGGAATCATGCCCTTGTCCACGATGCCGGCGGCCTTGAGTGCGGGCACCTCGCCGGTCTGCAAATGCGCGATCACGGTGGAAACATCTTTCGGATCGCGCATCAAACCGGGCACGTCGCTCATAAAAACGAGCCGTTTGGCGTTAAGCGCGATGGCGCACATGGCGGCAGCGACGTCGGCATTGCAGTTGTATATTTTGCCGTCTTCGCCGCGCGCGGTCGGACTGATGACCGGCGTGTGACCGCACCAGATGCATTCCTTCAATGGCGCGACGTTCACCTCGATCACTTCACCGACGTAGCCAATATCAATCTTCTGGCCGGGATGGTCTTTGTCTTCGAGGAATAGTTTTTTGCATTTAAAAATGTCCGGCCCGGCAAATCCGATGGCCTGGCCGCCCAGCGCATTGATGGTTTTGACCACCTCGGGATTGATTTCGCGGGATAAAACCTCATCGACAATTTTCGCGGTGGCTTCGTCGGTGACGCGCTGGCCTTGGATGAAATCGGCTTTCAACCCCGCTTTTTCCATCGCGCGGGTGATGGCCTTGCCGCCGCCGTGGACGACGACGGGATTGATCTCAACGGCTTCCAGAAAAACAATGTCGCGCGCCACGCTCGTGCGGACGCTGTCGTCCGGCGAATCCATGAAGCTGCCGCCGTATTTCACGACGAACGTCTCGCCGCTGAATTTCTGGATATAGGGCAGCGCCTCGAGGAGCGTGGCGGCTTTGGAAATCAGATCTTGCACGCGGAATTTTTAACAGTTGCCGGGCGCGTTGTGAAAAGAATTGTTTGGGCTCAGGGCAGAATGACTCAATAACCTTGGCCTGGCCCAACCGTCGTGCGCGGATCTGGCCTGACATATTTGCCTTTTGCCCGGGCGCGGCATTCACTAGATTGCCGGCATGTCCGAAATCGCCAAATTCGTCAACCGGGGGGCGACCTCCATCACGCCGTCCGTCGCGGAGAATGTTTTGCGCCATCTGCCGCAATGGAAACTCGAGTTCACGCAGATCAACGCGCCGAAGTTTCCGCACTTGGTGGACCAGCTTGAATTTCTCGCCGACGCCGTTGAGGACGCCGTCGAGGGCGCCTACAAGGAACTGCCCTTTGTCGCCATCGCGCAGGCCGTGTTCGCACTTCTTTATGCGCACAAGAAAATGGGCATCATTCCTGAAGGCATTCTGGAACTGGGCCGGGCGGATGACTCCAGCGTCGTCCGCGCCGTATTGATCCAGAACGAGCAGGCCTTTGCCATCTATGCCGGCAAGCAGGGCGTGGACTGGCGGCAGATCACCAGTCTGGCCTAAGCCTTTCCATGCCAATCCCCCTGGCCATGACCATTATCGGACCGGACCGGACCGGTCTGGTCGAAGCGGTTGCCCGGGCCGTGGCCGATCACGGCGGCAACTGGCTGGAAAGCCGGATGTGCCGGCTCGGCGGGGAATTTGCCGGTATCCTGCGCATCGAAATCCCGGCGGAGAAAAAACCAGCGCTGCTGGTCGCCCTCCAAAAACTTCAGGCGAACGGCCTGCAAATCCTCGTCCGCGATGATGCTGCCGCTGCGGCGAAAGCTTCCGGCAAACAAACCAAATTGGAAATCGTCGGCAGCGACCGTCCGGGCATCGTCCGTGAAATTACCAGTGCGCTCGCCCGGGCCGGCGTGAACGTTGAGGAATTTTCCAGCGAAGTTGTCAGCGCGCCGATGTCCGGCGAAATCCTGTTCAAGGCGGTCGCGCGTTTGCGGTTGCCTGACCACTGCGATCTGGCCGCGCTGAAGACGGATTTGGAAAAAATCGCCGCCGATTTGCTGGTGGATGTTTCTTTTGCCGAAATTTCCGGCAAATAAATTCCGCGCTTTTCAATCTCACCTCGCGCGATGTTTGAACTCCTCAAAACCGACCCGGCGACCAAAGCGCGTCTCGGCAAATTGACCACCGCACACGGCGTCGTGGACACGCCGGTGTACATGCCGGTTGGCACGCAGGCCAGCGTCAAGGCGCTCGACCCCCGCGAACTGGTCGAGATGGGCACGCAGATCATCCTCGGCAACACCTACCATCTCAATATCCGGCCCGGCCTGGACATCATCCGCGCCGCCGGCGGCCTGCATCAGTTCATGAACTGGCCGATGCCGATCCTGACCGACAGCGGCGGTTTCCAGGTTTTCAGCCTCGCCAAAATCCGCAAGATCAAGGCGCATGGCGTTGAGTTCCGTTCGCATCTTGACGGCTCCTTGCTGTTCATCGGCCCGAAGGAATCCATGGAAATCCAGCGCGTGCTTGGCTCGGACATTGCCATGGTGTTCGACGAATGCCCGCCACACGATGCGCCCGCAAAGGAGCAGCGCCATGCCGTCGAGCGCACCATCCGCTGGGCCCGCGAATGCCGCGAACAGCCGCGCGCCGATGGCCAGAAGGTTTTCGGCATCGTCCAGGGCGGCAACAACGCCGCGCTGCGCGAGGAATGCGCCAAGGCGATTGTGCCGATGGATTTTGACGGCTACGCCATCGGTGGCGTGAGCGTCGGCGAACCGGAGCCGGAGATGTTGCAGGCCATCGAATTCACCGTGCCGCATCTGCCCGCGCACAAGGCGCGCTACGCGATGGGTCTGGGTACGCCCGCGCAAATGCTCGAGCTCATCGCCCGCGGCGTGGACATGTTCGATTGCGTGCTGCCCACCCGCGTCGCGCGCAACGGCACCGCCTACACCCGGCGCGGCGCCATCGGCATCAAGGGCGGCCAGTTCAAGGCTGATTTCCGGCCGATTGAGGATGGCTGCAACTGCTTCGCCTGCCAGCGCTTCACGCGCGCCTATCTGCGGCATCTGCTGAACGTGAATGAAATTCTCGGCCTGCGCATGTTGAGCGTTCACAACTCGCACATGTATCTGAAAACGATGGCCGATGCCCGGGCGCATCTCGCCGCGGGGACATTCGCGGAATACTACCGGGAATTCATCGCCGGGTTCACACCTTCGCGCAAGGTGCTGGCCGGCCGCAAGCCGGCTACAGTCGGTTGAGGAAGTGGACGCGCTGGATTTGCCGCCACCAAAACCACCACGCCGGTCCAACTGCAACCATTCTCGCGGCGCAGCCAACGGCGCCGGTCATTCATGTGCGGACACGGGTGGAGTTCGTGGAAGTTCACATTCCGCAGGCGCGCAATCTTCCGCTAGACGAAAGAGGCCCGGTTTGCTGCCGAGAATTGTCAGAGGCGACACACCCGGCGGGTAACAAGTTATGACTCGAGGATTCGTTGCGCGGCACCGCGGACGGATTCCACCAGTTCGCGCGGTTTCAAAACTTTCGCATCGCCGCCCCAGCTCAAGACCCAGCGCTGCACTTCAGCCAGGCTGGACAGCCTCATCCGCAGTTCGGCTCCCCCGCCCTTCAAGTCGCGCAGCGCCTGCGAGGCGTGCCATTTCTTTTCACGGATGTAGTCGGCGGCGCGCGGCGTAAAGCGGATGACCACTTCAAATTCACCTTCGCCGGCGTGGACGCCAAAACTGTCGCGCAGGCGTTTCTCCAGCGAGAATTTTTTGGCGCGCTCGAAGGTTTTACCCGTGGACTTGACGGACTGGATGCGCGCGGGCACGAAGGTTCGCAGAGCCTTGCGCGCATGGTCGTAGGCAAAGAGATACCATTCGCCATTGATGTTCGCCAGGTGATACGCGTCCACGAGACGCTTTTCGGCGGGGTGGCCGGGTTTGCGGTAATGCAATTCAAGCTGCTGGCGCTGCGCGACGGCTCTGGCGAGGGCATCAAAAATCTCCAGGTTCAAAATCGGCTCGGCGCGCGTGCGGAAGGAGATGGTGCGTTCGATGTCGGCGAGGTTCAGCGAGATCGTGTCGGGCAGCGCCTGCTCCATCTTGCGGATGGCGGAGAGGAGCGGCTTCTCAAAGCTGGTGCCGCGATACTGCTGGAGCGCCTTTTCGGCGACGACGAGCGCGAAGATCTCGCCCTCGGTGATCTGCATCGTGGGAAACGCGCTGACTTCGCCGGTGTAATAATAGCCGTTGTTGCTGGACGCGAATTCAATCGGGAGGTTCAGGCGGTCGCGCATGAACTCAATGTCGCGGTGGATGGTCTTGGTGGAAACCTCGGCCTCGCGCGCCAGCTGGCTGGCATTGGGATAGCCTCCGGCCTGAAGGGTCTGGTGAATCCGGAGCATCCGCTCCAGCGGCGGACGAGCGTGGGGAAAGTCGGATTTCGTTGAATCGTTGAATCGTGGCATGGAATCCGATTTAACGATCCAACCCCCGGCGAATCACGAACCTTTTTCCATCTTCGCCAGGAACTCGTCGTTCGTCTTGAATTTCTTGAGCGCGGCGGTGAGCGTTTCCATCGCCTCAATGGGGTTCAAGTCCACCATCGTGCGGCGGAGCTTGCGGATGGCCTCAAGGTTTTTCGCAGGGAACAGCTTTTCCTCCTTGCGCGTCCCGGACTTCGGAATGTCGAGCGCGGGATACAGGCGGCGGTCAGATAGCTTGCGATCGAGGATCAGCTCCATGTTGCCGGTGCCCTTGAATTCCTGGAAGATCAGCTCATCCATGCGGGAGCCGGTGTCCACCAGCGCCGTGGCGATAATGGTCAGTGAGCCGCCGCCTTCAATTTTGCGGGCGGAAGCGAACATCTTGCGCGGGATTTCCAGCGCGCGGGCGTCCACGCCGCCGGACATCGTGCGACCGCTGCCGCTGTGCACGCTGTTGTAGGCGCGGGCCACGCGGGTGAGCGAGTCGAGCAGCACGAAGACGTCCTTGCCGGATTCCACGATGCGCCGGCAGCGCTCGATCATGAAGCGCGAGAGGCGGACGTGCGTGTCCAGATCCATGTCGTTGGAGGACGCCACGACCTCGGCTGACACCGAGCGCTGGAAATCGGTGACTTCCTCCGGGCGCTCGTCAATCAACAGCACCATCGCGTGGACTTCCGGATGGTTGGTGGTGATGGCGTTGCAAATCTGCTTGAGGATGGTGGTCTTGCCCGTCCGCGGCGGCGCAACGATGATGCCGCGCGTGCCTTTGCCGATGGGCGTGACGAGGTCGATGACGCGCGTCTCGATGAGTTCCGGCGTGGTCTCAAGCTTGAATTTCTCGATGGGGTCGATGCTCGTCAGGTTCTCAAAGCGCACAGCCTTGGTGTAATCCTGGAACGCCATGTCGTTGACCTTGTCCACCGTCTTGAGCTGCGGGCTGGTGCCGCGATGCGGCGGCTGGGTGGCGCCCTCGACGAAGCTACCCTCGCGCAGGAAGCTGCGGCGGATGGTGTCCGGCGTCACGAAAATGTCCGTGGGCTTGGGATGAAAATGGTTCTGCGCCGTACGCAGGAAACCGAAGCCCTTCTCGGAGATTTCGAGAAAGCCGGCCCCGTAGTTGGAATTCGGCTTGTCGCCGTTCGCCTGTGTTTCGCTCATAAAAAATGTTGTGGCCGAAGGCTGAAACCCTTCCGAAAAATTGTTGGAAAAGTGAACTTTGGAAAATGTCAGCGGCACCAGAAGCCGCCACCTGAACCTTCGACGGTCCCTTAATTACGGGCAAATGCCTCGAAATGCAATAATTATTTTTAGCCGCAGCTGACACCGGTGAACGCAGAATTAAATCACGCCCAACCGAAGCCGCCACGCGGCGACCGATCATAGCCCCCAGTAACAACTGCAGTATCGCGCCTTGGCCCAACTAAAAAACCGCCCGCAGCAGAAACTGCGGGCGGTTTTCGGATATGCCTAGGGCCCTAAAATCAACCGCCCACTTCGGCGCGGGCCTCGGCGGCGAGCGCGGTGCTCAAATAGCGTTCGCCGGTCGAGCAGGCGATCGTCACGATGGTCTTGCCCTTGTTTTCCGGACGCTTGGCCACTTCGATGGCGGCAATGACATTCGCGCCCGTCGAGATGCCGACGAGGATGCCCTCTTCCTTCGCCAGCCGGCGCGCCATCGCAAACGCATCATCATTGGAAACCTGAACGCATTCGACGATCTGCGGATTGCCGGCGCTGTCTTTCAAATGCAGATTCTTCGGTACAAAACCCGCGCCGGTGCCCTGAATCTTGTGCGGGCCGGGCTTGACCGGCTGACCGGCGAGCGTCTGGGAAATGACCGGCGAATCCTTCGGCTCCACTGCGATGGCCTGAAACGACGGTTTCTTCGGCTTGAGGGCTTCGGTGACGCCGGTGATGGTACCGCCGGTGCCCACGGCGGAAATCAGAATGTCCACCTTGCCATCGGTGTCCTCCCAAATCTCCACGGCCGTGGTCTTGGAATGGATGGCCGGGTTGGCCGGGTTTTCAAACTGCTGCGGGATCCAGGAGTTCGGTGTCTCTTTCGCCAGCGCCTCGGCACGGGCGATCGCGCCCTTCATGCCTTCCGCACCGGGCGTCAAAACCAGTTTCGCGCCGAGCATCGCCAACAGCGTGCGGCGTTCGAGCGACATCGTTTCGGGCATCGTGAGAATGAGCTTGTAGCCCTTGGCGGCCGCGACAAAGGCGAGCGCGATGCCGGTGTTGCCGCTGGTCGGCTCGATGATGACGGTGTCTTTCTTCAGCGCGCCACTCTTTTCGGCGGCTTCAATCATCGCCATGCCAATGCGGTCTTTGACGCTGCCGAGCGGATTAAAGAATTCGCACTTGAGCAGGATGTTGGCGTCCACGCCGGCGGTGACCTTGTTCAATTTGACCAGCGGCGTGCGGCCGACGGTTTCAATGATGTTGTTATAAATGCGTCCCATAATTTTATTTGATTAAATGATTCAGTTTCGCGTTCAGAAATCTTGGCGAAAAGATGTTCCCGGGCAAGGATTAAATCAATTGGGAAAACTTGAACCTTCAACCTTCCCCGCCGAACCTTTAAGGAATCGCATTTCGAACGCCGGCTTTGATTCGGAGTTAGGCTTTGAATGTTTCCCCGGCCATAAAAACAATAAGTCCCGGCCCGACCTTGCGGTCGAACCGGGACAAATGGGGGATGGGAGTTCGCCACTCTCTCTTTCCCGAGCCAGCATTAGGCGCGCCCTTGCGGGGCTGCCGGCTTCCCGACGCCATTCTCCACGGCAAGCGGAGTTATCGGCCTCGTAGCAGGGCCGTCCACCGCCTTGCGGCGGTTGGATTTCGAGTGAGGCTTTTCAGCTCGCTTCGGCTGGTGGTTGCGCCACCGGCCTGCAAACCAGGTCAAGACACGCCTGCGATTTCGTTCGCGTCTTGACCACTGGCTCCGGGTCAGCCACCGTTTTTGACGGTGCGTTCGCCCGGGGCCACGGGTCTCGCCTCTTCTCTCTCAAGTTGCCTTTTATCTCACAGTCCAGCGGTGTCGTTTTTAACATCGCCGGCGCTTGGAAGTTTTTCACGGAACCTGCCGAGTTCCCGTGTTCTTCCCGATGCGTCCGCTCCTTTTGTCCGCCTTTCGGCGTTTTTC
>CAIQEI010000048.1 GCA_903870815.1 uncultured Verrucomicrobia subdivision 3 bacterium | reverse complement strand
GTTGAAAATTTCCGGCGGACTAGGCGCCGTTGTCACCGATGGCCTCGACCGGGCAGCCTTCCTTGGCTTCCTTGCAGCGAGTTTCCTCTTCCGGCGTGGCCGGCTGTTTGTAGACGTAGGAATAACCGCCGTCCTCGTTGCGCTTGAAATTGTCCGGAGCGGTCTCCCGGCAAAGATCACAGTCGATGCACTGGTTGTCCACGTAGTATTTGCCGGATGCGTTTTCGGTGTATTTATTTGCTGCGTCAGCCATAATTTTTTTAAAAGTTAGGAATAAAGGATGACCGATGCCGGCGGCAATGGCAAGCAGGAATCATGGCGGACGGCAACAAAAACTTTTCATTCACCACTGAATAAGTATCTTGCAACTCATGCAAAGAGGATTGCTGCGGCACACCAAGATCGTCTCCACCCTCGGCCCGGCCACGGATTCCGCCGAAATGATCGGCAAGCTCATGGACGCGGGCGTGAATGTCTTCCGCCTGAACATGTCCCACGCGCCGCACGACTGGGTGCGCCGGGTGTTTGCCGACATCCGCGCCGAATCCGCCCAGCGCAACCGCCACACCGGCATCCTGATGGACACACAGGGCCCGGCCATCCGCACCGGGGATATCGCGTCGCCGCTGGACTTGAAGCCGGGCCAGAAGTTCACGCTGACCGTGCGCGGCGAAAAAAGCGAGGAGGAGCATTCCGTGGACGTGAATTACGAGAATTTCGTCAACGACATCAGCGTCGGCGACGTGGTGCTCATGGACAACGGCGCGATCGAGATGAAGGTGCTCGCCAAGAACGGCAACAAGGTGGAATGCGAAGTCCTCACCGCCGGCAAACTGGGCAGCCGCCGCCACGTCAACCTCCCCGGGGTCAAAGTCAGCCTGCCGGCCCTCACGGCCAAAGACATCCGCGACGTTAAGCTCGGCCTCGAACTCGGCGTGGATTTCATCGCGCTGTCGTTCGTGCGGGAAGCCCGCGACCTGCTCCAGCTCCGCGAACTGTTCGAGGAAGGCCGGCCGGCGCCGTTTGTCATTGCCAAGATCGAGGATCAGGAGGCGGTTAAGAATCTGGAATCAATCGTGCGGGAAGCCGACGGCATCATGGTGGCGCGCGGCGATCTGGGCATTGAAATTCCGTACGAAGAGCTGCCCATCGTTCAGCGGCGCATCGTGAAAACGTGCCTGCGCATCGGTCGGCCGGTCATCGTCGCCACCCACATGCTTGAAAGCATGATCAACTCGCCGATGCCCACGCGCGCCGAGGTGACCGACGTGGCTAACGCGGTTTTTGAAGAAGCCGACGCCATCATGCTGAGCGGCGAGACAACCGTGGGCAAATATCCGCTCAAGTGCATCGAGGTTTTTGACAAGATCGCCAAGCGCACCGAGCGCAGCGGCAGCGCGCAATTCCACGACGCGGCGGAACTGACGACCGCCCGCGAAAAACTCGTCAAAAGCGCCGTCGTCATGGCAAATGAGCTGAAGGCCGCCGCCATCCTGTCGTTCACCCGCCACGGCCACATGGCGCGCTATGCCGCCTGGATGCGACCGCGCTATTCACCCGTCTTTGCGATGTGCGACAACGAAAAATCGGCGAACGAACTCACCTTGAGCTGGGGGGTCACGCCGTTCGTCATGGAGTTTGATTTCATCGAGCCGCAGAACACCATCGAGACCGGGCTGAAAAGACTGGCGGAAACGGGCCGGCTTAACCGGGGCGACACGGTGGTCGTCATCGGCGCCATCTCCGTCGGCACGGAAATTGTGGACGCCGTGCAGATGCGGACGGTGTGAACTTGATGCCAACCTGATGCCCAGCCCGTGGGTACTTGATTATTTTCCCAGCGCCGCCGCGGCCAGGTTGGTTAGGTTTAAAACCGTGTTCGGAAACACCCCAATCCACAACATGCCCGCGAGACAGGCCCCGATGGAAAATTTGGCCGGGGAAGAAAGCACAATCGGCGACACATCCTCCGGGCTTTTGCTCCAGTAAATCGCGCGGATGACGCCGAAATAATAATAGAGCGAGATGATCACGCCGGCCAGCGCCGTGAAGGCGAGACAATAGTAGCCGTGATTGTGCGACGTTTGCGCGGCTTCAATCACGGCTTTCAGCAGCAGAAATTTTCCAAAGAAGCCAGCCAGCGGCGGAATGCCGGCGAGCGAAACCATCGCCAGCGTCAGCGTAGCGGCGAGCAGCGGGGAACGCTGGTTCAAGCCGGCCAGACCGGATATATCCTCCGTCGCCAGATGACGCATCACCAGGGTGATGACGAAAAACGCCGCCATCACGGTGAACACATAACCGGCCAGATAATACATCAGCGCGGACTGCCCGCTGGCGCTCAACGCCGCGACGCCGAGCAACAAGTAACCCGCGTGCGCAATGCTGGAATAACCCAGCAGACGTTTGAGATTACGCTGCGGGATGGCGCAGAGATTGCCATAAAGAATGGTGATAGCGGAAATGACGATCAGCAGGTTCGCCCAATGCGCCGTCACGCCCGGAACGGCGGTGAAGAGCACGCGCAGGAGTAAAACGAAACCTGCGGCCTTGGATCCGATGGCGAGAAAGGCGGTCGTCGGCGTCGGCGCGCCTTGATAAACATCCGGCGCCCAAATCTGAAACGGAAACGCGGCGATTTTGAAACCGAGGCCGACCAACACCAGCAGCACGCCCAGCAAAAAGATCTGGCTATCCGCAAACTGCGGGGCAACGGCAGCCAGCCTGGTAAAGTTGAGTTCGCCGGTCGTTCCCCAGATCAGCGCAATGCCGAACACCATGAAGGCCGACGATAGCGCGCCGAGGATCAGATATTTCACGCCGGCTTCGAGCGACTGGATTTTGCCGCGCTGGAAACTGACGAGAACGTAAAACGTGATGGTGATGAGCTCGATGGAAACGAAAAGCATCGTGAAGTCATTGGACGAGGCGGCGAACAGCATGCCCGCCAGCGCGAAGAGAATGAGCGAATAATATTCGGCCACGCTGCCTTCAGCCAGTTTGTCGGAAAATTCCGCGGCCATGAACAGGACCAAGATCGCCGCGACGATGAACAGTTGCTTGAAGAACAGGGACAGCGCGTCGTTGACGAACATCCCCCCGAAAGCGGTGTCAAACTGACCGCAACTGCCGTTGCCGCTCAAGCTCGTAACGAGCAGCACGCCCAGCGCGACGATGGCGGCGTAGCCGATGAAGCGGCGCCGCTCGGCGGGCACGAACAGATCCGCCAGCATCAGCACGAGGCCGAGGCCAATCACCGAGATTTCCAGCATGATCAGGGAGGAATTCATTCTATTTTGTAGCAACCGACGCGAGTCGTCTCTGATTTTCAGCCAGCAAATTTGGAGCGGACTCACGTCCGCTGCTACGAGTCGCGATGACCACGCCAGTTTTATTTTCAACCGTTGCCAGAGCGACAATTTTCCGTGCGTCCGGGTTGATTTTTTCCGTGAGCAGCTTCGGCACGAAACCAAACAACAGCAGGCTGGCGAGCAACAACGCGTAAGGCAGCTTGCGCCAGGCGTTCGTGGCGTCGGCCAGGGAAGCCCATTTTTCCGGGAGCGGGCCGTGCAGGATGTTGCGGATGGCGCGCGTCATGTAAATGCCGCCGATGACCAGTGCGCCCCACAAAGCGATGACCGTGACGGCCGGGAATGTTGTCCAAGCGCCGAAGAACACCGTGGCTTCGCCGAAGAAATTGGCAAAGCCGGGCAAGCCGCAGCCGGCCATGGCCGCCATCAACAGCGCCGTGCCGATGAACGGCAGCTTGCGGCAGAGACCGCCGAGTTCACTGATTTGGAGCGTGCCGGTCTGTTTGTAAATATAACCGCTCAACGCGAAGGTCAGCGCCGCGAGGAAACCGTGCGCGACCATGATCAGTATTGCGCCGGTCACGCCTATGAGATTCAGGCTCGCGATGCCGAGGAAAATGAAACCCATGTGCGCCACGCTGGAATTACCGATGAGCAGGTTCAAATCTTTCTGGCGCATCGCGACCCAGCCGACATAGAGAATATTTCCGACGCAGAGCCACGCGATGACGTGCGCCCAGCTTTGCGCGGCCTGCGGCAGCAACGGCAACGCGATACGAATCAACCCATAGAGGCCGAATTTCTTCAGCACCCCGGCGTGGAGCATGGCGGTCGGCGACGGCGCGACGCCGTAGCCGAGCGGCGCCCAGGAATGGAATGGCCAGAGCGAAACCAGAATGCCAAATCCGAACAGCAGCAGCGGGAAGATGAAATTCTGCGCGTTGACCGAGAGCGGATTGGCCTTGGCGTGTTCGATGATTTTCGGGATGTCGAAGGTGTTCGCACCGGATTTAAGATAGAGCGCAATCAAGCCGATGAGCGCAATCAGCGCACCGATACTCAGGTAGAGCGTGATCTGGAAGGTTGCGTAGTTCTTCTTTTCGCCGCGGCCCCAGACGCCAATCATGATGAAGGTCGGCACCAGCGCAAGTTCATGCAGGAAATAGAAGAAAAACACATCCAGCGACGCAAACGCGCCGAGGATGCCGCCGGTCATCACGAGCAGCAGGATGTAAAATTCCTTTTCGCGCGTCTGGATTTCCCACGAACAAAGCGCAGCGGCGAAAGCCACAATCGCACCCATCAGAATCAGGCCGACGTTCAAGCCGTCCACGCCGACGTGGTAGCTAATGCCGAGCGACTCGACCCACGGGATTTGCTGCTCAAACTGGAAGCCGTTCGCGCCGGGCACAAACTGCGCGAACATCTTGACCGCGAGCACCGCCGAGATGAGCGTGGCCAGCACCGCGATGGCGCGGATGATAACGCGGTAATTGCGCGGCACGAGCACGAGCAGCAACGCCGCCAGCAGCGGCCAACCGGCGATGTAAGTCAGGATGGACATTTTATTTTCCCAAAACGAAATAGAGCAACAGCACCACGCCGAGCACGAACAGGATGGCGTAGGTCTGGAGGTTGCCGGTTTGCGCGAGGCGCAGCGCGCGGCCGGATAAATCCGTGCCGCCGCGGATCGCGCCGATGATGGCGCCTTCCAAAATCCAGCGGTCAATCCATTCGGCCACCGCCGCGAGGAAATCATGCGCGCGAATGAACGTGGCTTCGTAAAATTCGTCGAAATAAAATTTGTTCTTCATCGCCGTCGCCAGGCCGCCGAGTTTTGCGGGCAGCGGATCGGTGGCCGCATTTTTGTAGAGCGAGAAAGCAAGGGCGAAACCGACGGCCACCGCGCCCAAGCCGCAGAGCATCGGGAAAAGATTTTTAAACGGCTCCATCGCCTGTTGAGCCATGGAAAGAGTCTCGTGGTCCATAGTGAACTGCGAGCCGTAGTTATTCGTAATTCCGATGAAACCGCCGGCGAACGAGAAAACCGCCAGCGCGATCAACGGCAGCGTCATCACCAGCGGCGATTCGTGCGCGTGTTTGGCGTGGTCGGATTTTTCCTTGCCGAAGAAAACCACAAAGAACAGGCGGAACGTGTAGAACGTCGTCAAGGCGGCCACAAAAACGCCGACGCAGAAGAGCAGATAACTTTTCTGGGCTAATGTCTGCGCGAGAATCGCATCCTTGGAATAGAAACCGCTGAACGGCGGAACACCGCACAAGGCGAGCGTGCCGATGGTGAACGTCAGGAACGTGACGGGCATTTTCTTCCGCAGATTGCCCATGTGCCAGATGTCCTGCTTGTGGTGCATACCGATGATCACGGAGCCGGCAGCCAAAAACAGTAGCGCCTTGAAAAACGCGTGCGTGGTCAGGTGAAACATCGCGGGCGTCGGACCGTTCAAACCGACCGTCATCACCATGTAGCCGAGTTGTGAAAGCGTCGAGTAGGCGATGATACGCTTGATGTCGTTTTGTTGGATGGCCATCAACGCGGCGAGCAGCGCGGTGAAACCGCCGATGTAGGAAATGACGTGCAGCGATTCGGCATTGAACAAAAACAGCGTGCGGCAAAGCATGTAAACACCGGCAGCCACCATTGTCGCGGCGTGGATCAAGGCAGACACGGGCGTTGGACCTTCCATGGCGTCGGGCAACCAGACGTGCAGCGGGAATTGCGCGGATTTGCCCATCGCGCCGCAGAAAATCAGCAGACCGGCGAGCGTCGCGCTAGCGCCCAGCAACGCGGGATTGGCGGCGAGCGTGGATTGCAGCGTGGAAAAACTCAATGACCCCAACAAGCCCCAAACCATCAGGATGCCGAAGAGAAAACCGAAGTCGCCCAGGCGGTTGGTGATGAAAGCTTTTTTCGCGGCATCGCCGGCGCTGGGCTTTTCAAACCAGAAACCGATTAGCAGGTAGCTGGACACGCCGACAAGCTCCCAGAAAATGAACATCATCAGGAAATTGTTCGCGAGCACGATGCCGAGCATCGAGAAGGTGAACAGACTCATGAACGCGAAGAAGCGCGCCATGCTACGGTCTTCGTGCATGTAGCCGAAGGAATAAATGTGAATCAAGCCACCAACGCCGGTGACGACCAAGAGCATCATCAGACTCAAGGCGTCGAGCTTGAGACCGAAATCAATTTGCAATCCGCCGATGGAGAGCCAGTTCGTGGAGGTTTCGCCGCTGAACTGAAAACCGTTGGCGTTGATGAATAGCAAGGTCATCACAAACCCGGCGACGACCGCGCCGATGGAGATGAGGCTGCTGACGGTTTTGCTCCGCAGAGTAAAAAGCGTAATCACCGCCACTGACAGCAGCGGCAGGAACAGGATCAGCCAAGGCAGAATTTCGTATTTCATCCGTCAGAGTTTCATCGAGGTCAAATCTTCCACGTGCGCGGACTGGCGTTTGCGATAGAGCGCCACGATGAGCGCGAGGCCGACCGCCACTTCCGCCGCCGCCACGGTGATGATGAAGAATACCAGCACCTGACCGTCGAGCTTGTTATTGAACCGCGAAAAGGAGACGAGCGCTAGATTCGCCGAATTGAGCATTAGTTCGAGCGACATGTAAATCACCAGCAGGTTGCGGCGCAGAATGACGCCGAGCAGCCCCAGGCTGAACAGCATGAAGCTCACAAACAGATAATGATGAAGGCCGACGTTCATTTTTTTTGCAGCGAGGATGGAGGATGGAGGATGGAGGATGGCCAAGATTTCACTCGAACACCGCCATCTTCCAGCTTCAATTCTCTATCTTCGTTTTGGATTCTCATTCCAGTTTCTTTTTGCTCAATAGGATCACGCCGACCATCGCCACGAGCAGGAGCACGGAGACGATTTCAAACGGCAGCGTGTATTGCGTGTACAAGAGTTTGCCGAGCGCATAGGTTTCGCCTTCGAGGGTCGGACCGGCGGCGGCGGGCTTGATGGACGCGAGCGATTTGACAAAAATGCTGACCACGATGCCGACGGAAACCAAGCCGGCAATGAGACCGAACAATTTGATTTTGCGGCGCTGCTCCTCCTTCAAGTCGAGCAACATGATCACGAACAGAAACAACACCATGACCGCGCCGGCGTATACCAAGATCTGAACGGCCGCGAGGAAGAAGGCTTGCAGCAGCAGGAATAAGCCGGACATCGAAATGATGGTCAGCACCAAAAACATCGCGCTGGTGACCGGGCTGCGGCTGAACGGATTCGCGACGACCAAGATGGCGCACAGCAGCGTCAGCGCCGCGAAGACGTAAAACAAAACGTCTTCCGCCGCGCCGCCACTGACCAAGTTGTTGATTTGTTCCATGCGGATTAGAGCTTCACCGGGAAATTTTCCTGCGCCTGCGCTTCTTCCAGCTTATGCTTCCATTTCTGAATGCCGGGACTGACCCCGCCGAGAGACAGGAGCTTTTCCTTGTTGTAAATCATTTCGCCACGGCTCAGCGCGGTGAGCGAGTAATCCTGCTGCAGAAAAATCGCCTCTTCGGGGCAAACTTCCTGGCAGAAACCGCAGAAGATGCACCGCAGCATGTTGATCTCGAATTCCGCCGGCATTTTTTCCGCATTGGTGCGGTCGGCCTTGAGGCCGGTGTCGCCGGGCGGCGTGATGCGGATGGCTTTCGGCGGACAGACAAATTCGCAGAGTTGGCACGAGACGCATTTCGTGTCGCCGTCCTGATCCTTCACCAGATAGGGCGCGCCGCGATAACCCGTCGGCAGCGTCCATTTCTGTTCGGGATATTCCATCGTCACGACCTTGCGCAAGATCAGCGTGTTGTAGGCGTGCTTGAGCGTGACTTTCAAACCGCCGATGATAGCCGGCAGATAAAGTTTTTCCCAAAACGTCAGGGCTTTGCGATTAACAACGACGGCCATATCAACTCCTCAGCCACAGCCAGACGGCCGTGATTAAAATGTTCACCAACGCGAGCGGCAAAAACCGCCGCCAGCCCAGGTCCATCAATTGGTCATAACGAAAACGCGGGAACATCCAGCGCACCCAGATGAAGACCACCATGAAAAAGAGCATCTTCGCGAGGAAGACAAAAATCTGGGCGATGCCCATCGCCAGCGAGTGCGCCGGCTGGTCGAGACCCCAGAACGGCAGCGTCCACCCGCCGAAAAACAGCGTCACCATCATCGCCGACGAGGAAACCATGTTCGAATATTCCGCGAGGAAAAACAGCGCGAATTTCATCGAGCTGTATTCCGTGTGATAACCGCCGACCAATTCGGTTTCCGCCTCCGGCAAATCAAACGGCGTCCGGTTCGTTTCCGCAAACGAGGCGACCATGAAGATGATGAAGGACAGGGGCGCATAGAGGAACAGCCAGCCGTGCCCGGACTGCCAGTTGATGATCTGGCTCAAATTTAGATTGCCGACGATGAGCAGCACGGGGATGACCGACATGCCCATGGAAATTTCATACGAAATCATCTGGGCGCTGGAGCGGATGCCGCCGAAAAACGGATATTTGGAGTTTGCCGCGTAGCCTGCCAGCACGATGCCATAGACGCCCATCGAAACGATGCCGAACGTGTAAAGGATGCCGACGTTCAAGTCCGCAATGACCATTTTCTGCGCGCCCATTTGCGAACCAAATGGAATCACGGCAATCGTCAGCATCGCCGGGATCACGGTGACTGCCGGCGCGAGCCAGAAATAAATCTGCTTCACGCCGGCCGGGGTAAAATCCTCCTTGACCAGAAATTTCAACCCGTCCGCCAGCGGCTGAAAAAACCCCAGCCGGGTCAAAAACGGCCCGAGCACCGGAATAAATTTCACAAACGGCGGCGCGGTGCGGTTGGGGCCAACCCGGTCCTGAATCCACGCCGAAATCTTACGCTCGGCCAGCACAGAATACATGACGATGCCCTGCACCACGCCGATGGCGATGGCGATCTTGACCAAACTGAAAATAATGAAATTCCAGTTCATTTTAAATTTGCACCGTCACGCCGGCATCGCCGAGTGCCGCCCACGTCAAACCGTTGAACGCGGGCACTTCTTTCGCCATCTGGTTGAACAGACCCTCGATGGTCACGAAGCCGTTCTGGCCGGTGACATGGTGAACGAGGTCGTGCAAATATTCCCATTCGGCGCGGGCGTCGCCGGGCGGTTCCACGGCCTTCATGAATTTCTGGACCCGGCCCTTGGTGCTGGTGAACGAGCCGCGCTTTTCCGCGTGCGCGCAGCCGGGCAGAACGTAGTGCGCCAGCTTGGTCGTTTCGTTCGGCAATATATCGCTGACGATGAGCGTTTCCAACCGGCCCAACAAATCCGCGCCCAGACCATGCTTCGTCACATCTTCGCCGAAAACAATCAGCGTCTTGATTTTGCCGCTCGCAATACCGCCGGCGATCGCCGGGAGATTGGAGCCGATTTCGGTGAAACAAATTCCGGTGAGCCGCGCGCCGTTGGTGTTGGGATTTTTGTCCGCGCTGACGAGCAGGTTATCGGCTTGGCCTTCCCGCGCGATGGAATCGCTAGTGGCACCGAGCTTGGCTTTCAATTTTGAAAGCAGCCAGAGTTCCTCGTTCGTCTGCCGTGCCGAGGCGACCATCGCGACGGAACCGGCAGGGGCTTTTTTCAGCCGGTCAGAGATCTCATTGAGGGCGACGGTCCAGGAGGATTTCCGGCCGCTCACCAACACGGTTTTCAACCGGTCTTCGCGGCCGATCCACTTGTAATTCAGGCGGCCGGCGTCGCACATCCACGGGCCGTTGACGGCGTCGTTTTCGCGCGGAGTGTAGCGCTGGACGACTTCCTCGCGCGAACTGACGAGAATATTGCAGCCGGTGGCGCAACTGGTGCAGACACTCTTGGTCTCCTTGAGAAACCAGACGCGCATCTTGAACCGGAAATCCTTCGACGTGAGCGCGCCTACGGGACAGATGTCCACGGTGTTGAGGGTGTAATTGTTATCAAACGGCAGGCCTGGAAACGTCGCGATCGTGTTATAGCTGCCGCGATTGATGATGCCGAGCGCGTCGTCACCGGCAATGTCCCGGGTGAAGCGGATGCAGCGCGTGCACAGGATGCAGCGTTCGGCGTCGAGCAGGATGCGCGGTCCGAGGTCAACGGCCTTCGGCTTGTGAACCTTCGCCTCGACGAAGCGGCTCGCGCTCTGGCCGTAATCCACCGAATATTCCTGCAACTTGCATTCGCCAGCCTGGTCGCAAATCGGGCAATCGAGCGGATGATTGATGAGTAGGGATTCGAGGACGCCTTCGCGCATCTGTTTCACCGCCGGCGTTTTCGTGTAAATTTCCATTCCCGGGGAAATCGGGGTTGCACAGGAAATCGCGGGACGCGGCGACTTGGCGATCTTCGGCGTGCCATCGGGATTCATCACCGGCTTGCGGTCAGGGCCCATCGCGGGCGTGCCGAATTCAACGAGGCACATGCGGCAGTTGCCGACGACCGGCAACTTCGGATGCCAGCAATAATGCGGCACCTCGGTCTGGGCGAGTTCGCACGCCTGAATCATCGTCGTGGGCGTGAGTTTGCCCGACCAGTCGGCGGTGAGGCGCGGCACTTCGATTTCGCGCCCGTCCACCTTGACTTTGATCTTCTCAATCGCGGCCGGCGCGGGCTTCGTTTCAGTTGTGGCGGCGGTGGACATTGAAATCAGTGGTGCGCGGCGGCCAGTTTTTTGGTTTCTGCGGGCGCGGCGCCCTCCTTGGCACGGCGCGCCTCGTCGGCCGCGCCCTTCGCGATAAATTCGTCCTTGAACTTCGCGACGAAACTTTGCACCGGCCAGGAGCAGGCCTCCCCGAACGCGCAAATCGTGCGGCCGCCGGGGATATTGTCTGCGATCTTCACCAGATAATCCGCGTCCTGCGAGCGGCCTTCGCCGTGCGTGAGGCGGTGCAGCGCCTTGTTCATCCAGAGCGAACCCTCGCGGCAGGGCGTGCACTGGCCGCAGCTCTCATGCGCGTAAAACTCGGAAAGGTTCGCCAGCGCCGCGACGATGTCCACGCTGTCGTCCATGACGATGATCGCGCTGGAACCGCTCATGGTGCCGGCCTGGGCAAGCGAGTCAAAATCGTAAGGCAGATCAAGCATGTCGGTCTCGACCAAAATTTCCCGGCCCTCGGAGTCCTTTTTCTTGAGCTTGAATTTTTCACCGGCCTTCAGGATTTTCGAGGACGAACCGCCGGGAATGATGGCCTTCAATTTGCGCCCACGGCGCAGGCCGCCGCCGAATTGCGGATCGTTGATGAGCTCGCCAAGCGTCGCCTTGCCGACTTCTATTTCGTAGTAGCCGGGGTTTTGCACGTGGCCGCTCAAGCTGACGATGCGGGTGCCGGTGTTGTTGGGCGTGCCGAGCTTGGCGAATTCGGCACCGCCCAGCGCGACGATATGCTTCACATTGCAGAGCGTCTCGACGTTGTTGACAATGGTCGGGCACATCCACAGGCCGAGCACGGCCGGAAAGTACGGCGGCTTGATGCGGGGATACGGCCGTTTGCCTTCGAGCGATTCAATGAGGCCAGTCTCCTCGCCGCAGATGTAGGCGCCC
The DNA here is from genome assembly GCA_903870815.1 of uncultured Verrucomicrobia subdivision 3 bacterium. GTDB lineage: Bacteria > Verrucomicrobiota > Verrucomicrobiia > Limisphaerales > UBA11358 > UBA11358. The sequence continues at coordinate 28,693 of CAIQEI010000048.1, read as the reverse complement.
GCGCCGCGATGAACGTGAATCTCGAGATCGTAGCCGGTACCGAGGATGTTTTTGCCGAGGAAATTTTTCGCGCGGGCCTCCTTCAGCGCTTGGGCCAGAATTTTTGCGCCATCCACCATTTCGCCGCGGATGTAGATGTAGGCAAGCTTCACATCGTTCGCATAGCAGGAGATGATCATGCCCTCGATCAACTGGTGGGGGTCCTTGTGCATGATCTGCCGGTCCTTGAACGTGCCCGGCTCGGATTCGTCGGCGTTGCAAATCAGGTAAACCGGCTTGCCGCTCTTGCGGTCCACGAAGCTCCATTTCAGGCCGCAGGAAAATCCCGCCCCGCCGCGGCCGCGCAAACCGGACGTCATCACTTCCTGCCGAAGCTGTTCCTGCGGCGACTGGGTTTTGCCGTCCGGCAGGGTCCGGGCCGGGAAGGCGAGCGCTTTCTTCAGCGAGTCGTAGCCGCCATGACGCAAATAGCACTCGATGTCCCGGGTGTAATCGGGTTCATCGATGTGCTTCAAAATCAATTTGTATTCCTGCGCCATAGCAACTTGACTCTCAAATAAAATTCTCTAGTTTAAACGGTCCCATCCTGCCCGATGGTGTAACGGTAGCACAGCAGACTCTGAATCTGTTTGTCATGGTTCAAATCCATGTCGGGCAACCATGGCGTTTGCGCCCCGTAATATTTCATCTGCCTCCTCGTGGCTGACATCCTCGTAAAATGCGTCATTGCACATGATCACCGGCGCAGTGCCACAACTGGCGAGGCATTCCACAAATTCCACGGTGAATTTGCCATCCTTGGTCGTCTGCGCGCCGTGCTTGTGCGCGTCCAAACCCAGCTTGTCGCAGAAATGCTTATGCAGTTCATACGCGCCGCCGAGCGCGCAGCTCAACGTGCGGCAGACCTTGATCTGATACTTGCCCATCGGCTGCTGCCGGAGCATGGGATAAAAAGTCAGAATCTCAAAGACATTGATCGGCTGAAGCTCCAGCTTCTTCGCCGTCCACTGCACCGCCTCCGACGAAATCCAGCCGAACTTTTCCTGGATGGCATGCAGCACCATGAGCGACGCGGCGCGTTTCACGGGATAATGCGTGATCAGCTCGTCAACCTCGGCTTCCAGTTCTTTGGTGGCGGTAAAACTCATCGGTCGGATTCTCCCATCACAAAGTCAAGCGAGCCCAGCACGACGGGCACGTCGCTGATCATGCAGCCGGGCAACAATTCGCCGAGGATGCTCAAATTCACAAAAGAAGGGGCGCGGATTTTAAGGCGGTACGGCGTGCCGCCGCCCCGACTGTTGAGGTAAAAGCCGAGCTCTCCCTTGGGATTTTCGTGCCCGAAATAAACTTCGCCGGGCGGGCAATTCACGCCTTCAGTCACGAGCATGAACTGGTGGATCAGTTCCTCCATGCTGGACATGACCTTCGATTTCGACGGCAGGGTGATTTTCCCGTCGGCCACGTTGACCGGCTCGTGCGACCGGTTTTCGCCGCCGCCGGGAATCTTGTCAACACACTGCTCCAGAATTCGCATGCTCTGGCGCATTTCCTCCATGCGGACAAGGTAACGGTCATAGCAATCGCCGACTGAGCCGAGGGCAACCTCAAAATCTAAATCATTATAACAGAGATACGGCTGGTTCTTGCGCAAATCCCAGTTCACACCGCTGCCGCGCAGGTTCGGACCGCTCAAACCGTAGTCGATGGCCATCGCCTTCGAGACCACGCCGAGGTCGCGCAGACGATCCACCCAGATGCGGTTGCGCGTCAGCAGGGTTTCCGCCTCGTTGAGCGCCACGGCAAATTCCTTGAGAAACTGGCGGACTTGATCACACCAGGTCGGCGGCACATCGCGCATCAAGCCGCCGATCCGCGTGTAGCTGGTGGTCAGGCGCGCGCCGCTCGCGGCTTCGGCGAGGTTGTAAATTTTTTCGCGCTCGGTGAACGTGAGCAGGAAGACCGTGACGGCACCAGTGTCCATGGCAAACGCGCCGAGACCGAGCAAATGCGCGGAAATGCGGGCCAGTTCGCAGCACATCACCCGGATGTACTGGCAGCGCGGCGGCAGTTTATCGTGGATGCCGAGCAGTTTTTCCACCGCGAGCGCGTAGGCGACGTTGTTCGCCAGCGGCGCGAGATAATCCAGCCGATCCGTGTAAGGGATGAACTGGGTGTAGGTCATGTTCTCGGCGATTTTTTCGTCGCCGCGATGCAGATAACCCACGTCCGGATCCGCCTTGGTGATGACTTCGCCGTCCAGTTCCAGCACAATGCGCAAGACGCCGTGCGTAGCCGGATGCGACGGCCCCATGTTCAAGACCATCTTCTCGCCATGGGCGTCCTGCAAGTCATCCGCCGCCGCGACCGTGCGGGCGGCGGAATCAGGGATTTCAATGTCTTGAACTTGAGCCATGAAAATTATTCTTCGGGCGTGCGCACGCGTGGTTCGCGGCCAATCGCATCACCCGCACTCGGAATGGTCACAAACGGACCGCCTTCCAGCGGCGCCGGCTGGGTGAACGCCACGCCGGGCAAATCCGATGGCTTGCCGGCCAGGGGAAAGTCTTTGCGTAAAGGGAAATAGGGATAACCTTCCCACATCAAAATCCGGCGCAAATCGGGATGACCGCTGAAACGAATGCCCATCATGTCGTAAATCTCGCGCTCATGCCAATTGGCAGTGCGCCAGACGGGTAAAACGCTCGGAAGCTCGGATTTCTCCTCGCTCACGTCGTTTTTGAGGCGGATTTCAATCCCGCTATCGATAACGCGAAGGTGATAGACCACCGTCCAGCGAGGATCCGTGCCGTAATTGTCCACACTGCTGATATCCACGAGGTAATCAAAGCCAAGTTGCTGTTTGGCGAAACTGCATACGTCGAAAATTTTTTCCGCGTCGGAAACTTTCACGGAAATTTCGCCGCGAAACTCCGCCGGTTCGGAGACTAGGTCGCCGAACTTGGCCTTGATTTTATTGGCAGATTCGAGGGCGGTCATCGAACGAGGTTAAAACGTTGAACGGTTGAAACGTTGAAAAGGGAAAACCCGGAAACGAGGCAACCTGACAAAACGGCCATGCAAGGGTGGTGGTTCATTGGTGGGTTTATGATTTTTCCTCGAGATGTAATAATTTCGCGGCGACGGTACCCTGCAAAATGGGCTGTTTGCCGATTTTTTCCTGGATTTTAATGAGCGCGTCGAGGACCGCCTCCGGCCGGGGCGGACAGCCGCCAATATAGACATCCACGGGTACGATTTTATCCACACCCTGCAACACGGCATAGCTGCGATACATGCCACCAGTGGAGGCGCAGGCACCCATGGCGATGACCCATTTCGGCTCGGGCATCTGGTCATAGATGCGCCGGAGCACATTGGCCATTTTGTAGGTGACGGTGCCGGCGACGATCATGCAATCGGCCTGGCGCGGCGAGAAGCGCATCACCTCCGAACCGAAGCGGGAAATATCGAAGCGGCTGGCGCCGACGGCCATCAATTCGATGGCGCAGCAGGCGAGGCCCATGGGCATGGGCCAGACGGAATTTTTGCGGAACCAGGCGAGTGCGGCGTCAACGGTCGTAAGGACGACATCGCCTTCGATCTTTGAGTTGTAGCCGTATTCGCTTTGTGTCTGCATTTCCTTAAAAAATAAGCGCCTGAAAAAGCGCAAACCCAGCCTAGCTGCGGCGCAAAAGCCGGGCAAGTTCAAATTTGTGATTTATTTCACAAGCAAAACTATTGACCGAATTTTGGTCCCCGGCGTCCGATGGGGGATGATGTAATTACAGGTCAAAGTTGTTGCCGATTAATGCCTCACTTGTTGTGACATCGGAATGATCGCGACCTTTTTGGAGGCGGGCGGGTTTATGCCCGGTTGGCGGAAAATATCAACGGTGGCTTTCATTTTACCCCGCCGGCTGCTACTTGGGAATTAGGGGGCAGCGCGCGCCAGAATCTGTTGGCTGCTCCACCCGCCGCCAAGCGCCTTGATCAATTGGACCGAAGCAATCAGGCGCTGGCCGGCGAGCTGGGCATTGGCGCGTTCCGCCATCAGAGTGTCGCGACTCGCATCGACAACTTCGATGTAGGCCACGATGCCGGAACGATATCGGTCGGTGGCGAGTTCCGAGGCGCGGCGGGCGCTGGTCACGGCGCGCTGCTGAGCCTCCGCCTGGACGGCAAAATGATAAATTCCGGAGAGACTGTCCTCCACGTCCCCAAAGGCGACCAAGACTTGCTGGCGATAGAGCGCGACCGATTCCCGGAACGCCGCCTGCGAGTGTTGGTAATTTGCCCGGTTGCGCCCGCCCGTAAATATAGGCAGGGAAAGGCTCGGCCCGATCGACCAGGTGCGGCTGTCCCAGTTGAACAATGAGGAAAGGTCACCGCTTATATATCCGGCCGAGCCGGTTAGCGTCAGCACCGGGAAAAACGCGGCTTTGGCGACGCCGATCCCGGCGTTGGCCGAGGCCAGCTGACGTTCGGCCTGAGCTACATCGGGACGGCGCTCCAGCAAATCCGAAGGCAGACCGGCGGGAATTCCCGGCGGCTGCGGGTTCCAATTCGGATCGTCCAAGGCGGCGAGTTTGAAGCGGGACGGGTTTTCGCCGACCAGAATTGCGATGGCATTTTCCAACTCATCGCGACGATGCGCGAGCGAGGCCGCCTCGGCTTCGGTGGTCGCCAGCTCGGTTTCCGCCTGGGCCACGTCGAGTTCACTACCGATGCCGCCTTCCAGCCGGCTGCGCACGAGCCGCACCTGTTCGTGGCGCAGGGTGATGGTGCCGTTGACCGTGGCGATTTCCGCGTCAAGGGAACGCAGGGCAAAATAATTTTGCGCCATGTCGGACTGGAGCGTGAGCAGGACGTTGTAATAATCCGCCAGCGACGCCTGCGCGTCGGCGCGCGCGCCCTGAAAGAGCCGGCGGATGCGGCCCCACAAATCCACTTCATAGCTCAAGTCCAGCGGCGCGTTGAATGTGTTCGCCGTGATGTTTCCGAAACTGGGATTCGCATTGGGCGAATAGCCTTCGCGCGAGTAGCTCGGGGCCAAGCTCAAACCGGGCATCAACTGGCTGCGGGCGACGCGCGCCGTGGCCCGCGCCTGATCCACCCGGGCGACGGCGGCTTTGAGTTGTTGATTGGCGGCCACCGCCTGCGCTTCCAGCACGTTCAGGTTGGTGTCAGCAAACAGCTCCCACCAATTTCCTTTCGGCACATTATCCAAAGGTTGGCCTTCCTTCCAAGAGCCGAAATCAACAGCCTTGTAATTTGCCGGCACGGAATTGCTCGGCGGCTGGTAATCGGGGCCAATGGTCAGCACACCCGCATTCGCCGAAACCACCGTGAACAGCAGGGCGAGGGTGACGATTCCCGTGGCGGCGGCGCTCGAACCAAGCAGCACGTTTTTAACTGCCGTCGCCGGTTTGTTCTTCAAGCCAAGTTTCATCAGGGTGACGTAGAAAACGGGCGTCAAAAACAAGCCGAAGAGCGTGACCCCAATCATGCCCGAGAAAACCGCAATGCCCATCGCCTGGCGCATTTCGGCACCGGCGCCTTTGGAAACCACGAGCGGAAACACGCCCGCGATGAACGCGATGCTGGTCATGAGGATCGGGCGCAAACGGAGCCGGCACGCCTCGATGGCGGCGGCGAATGGCGCCATGCCTTCGTCCTGCTTGCGCTTGGCAAACTCGACGATCAAGATTGCGTTCTTACACGCAAGGCCGACCAGCACGATCAAGCCGATTTGTGTGAAGATATTATTGTCCCCACCCTTGAGCCAGACACCGGTGATCGCACAAAGCAGACACATTGGCAAAATCAGAATAATGGCGAGCGGCAGCCGGAAGCTTTCGTAGAGTGCGGCCAGCACGAGGAACACCAGCAGAATGCACAGCGGCCCGACATAAACCACCGTGTTGCCGGAGAGGATGCGTTGGTAGGTGAGGTCGGTCCACTCGTAGGTCATCCCGCGCGGCAGATTGTCCGCCGCCAGCTTTGCGATCGAGGCCTCGCCTTGGCCGGAGCTGTACCCGGGCGCGGGCGCGCCGTTGATTTCCGCCGCCGGATAGCCGTTGTAACGCATCACGCGGTCGGGCCCGTGCGATTCCGTCACTTTTACGACAGCCCCGAGCGGCACCATTTCGCCCCGATCATTCCGCGTTTTCAACCGCGTGATGTCCTCGGCGTGCGCGCGGTACGGCGCATCCGCCTGCGCGATGACTTCATAAGTGCGGCCGAAGCGGTTGAAATCATTCACATAAAGCGAGCCGAGATAAATCTGCATCGTTTCGAACAGATTTTGCAGCGGGATGCCCTGGGTTTTCGCCTTCTCGCGGTCCACGTCCGCGTCCAGTTGCGGCACGTTGATGGTGAATCCGGAGAACGTGCCGGCGAGGGCGGGAGACTGGTAGCTTTTGCCAATGACGGTCTGCAGATTTTGATACAGCGCGTCATAACCGAGATCGGCGCGGTCCTCCACGTAGAGTTTGAACCCGCCAATGGTGCCGAGCCCCATGACCGCCGGCGGTGGCACGGCGAGGACGAAGGCATCCTGGATCACGCTCAGTTTTTGATTCAACGCGGCCGTGATGGCGGGGCCGCTCAGATTCGGTGTGGTGCGTTCTTCAAAGGGGTTCAGCGTGAAGAAGACAATGCCCTGGTTGGGGGCCACGCTGAAGCCGCTGATGCTCAGGCCGGGAAAGGCCACCGCCGATTGCACGCCCGGTTGTTTCAAACCAATATCGGACATCCTGCGAATGACCGCCTCGGTGCGGTCCAGCGACGACCCATCCGGCAGTTGCGCGAAGGCGACGAGATATTGCTTGTCTTGCGTCGGCACGAAGCCGGTCGGCACCTTGCTAAAGCTCCAGCCGGTCAGCAAAACCAGTCCGCCGTAAACCAAGAGGGCGATGGCGCACTTCCGGAGAACGTTGCCGACGCCGGCGGAGTATTTTTCGCCGGCCCAGGCAAACACGCGGTTGAACGGGCGGAAAAACCAGCCGAACATATTATCCATTACGCGGGACAGCCAGTCTTTCGGCGCGTGATGATCCTTGAGTAATAGCGCGCACAATGCCGGCGAAAGCGTCAGCGAGTTGAAGGCGGAAATGACGGTTGAGATGGCGATCGTCAGCGCGAACTGCTTGTAAAACTGTCCGGTCAAACCGCTGATGAACGCCGTGGGCACGAACACGGCACACAGCACCAGGGCTGTCGCCACAATCGGCCCGGTCACTTCGTGCATGGCTTGTCTGGCAGCGTCGTATGAAGATAAGCCGCGCGCGATATTTCGCTCCACATTTTCCACGACGACGATGGCGTCATCGACCACGATGCCGATCGCCAGCACGAGTCCGAAGAGCGACAGCGCGTTGATGCTGAAACCGAACGCGAGCATGAGCGCGAAGGTCCCGATGAGCGAAACGGGAACGGCGGCGAGCGGGATGATCGCCGCCCGCCACGTTTGCAGGAATAGAATGACGACCAGCACGACGAGCAGAATGGCCTCGCACAGCGTATGGATGACGGCTTCAATCGAATGTCGCACGAAAACCGTCGGGTCATAGACGACGTCGTAGTCCAGGCCTTCGGGAAAGTTCTTCTTGAGCTCCTTCATTGCCGCGCGGACGTTTTTGGAAAGTTCCAAGGCGTTCGCGCCGGGCGACTGGAAAATCGGGATTGCCACCGCCGTCTTATTGTCCAGCAACGACTGGAGCGCGTAACTGCCCGCGCCGAGCTCGATGCGCGCCACATCCTTGAGCAAGGTTTTTTCACCATTCGGTCCGGTCTTGACGATGATGTTGCCAAATTCCTCCTCGGAGATCAGGCGGCCTTTGACATTCACCTGCATCTCATAATTCACCGGGCTGCTGACGGGCTGCTGGCCGATGACGCCGCCGGCAACTTGCACGTTTTGTTCGCGAATCGCGGCGACCACATCGCTGGCGGTAAGATTTCGCGCGGCAATTTTGTCCGGGTTCAGCCAGATGCGCATGGAATAATCTCCGGAGCCGAAGAGTTCGACGTCGCCCGCGCCGGGAATGCGCGCGAGCACATCCTTCACCTGCAGCGTGGCGTAGTTGCGGATATAAACTTTGTCGTAACGGTTATCGGGTGAAAACAAGTGGACGACCATCGTCAAATCCGGCGATTGCTTGGTGGTCGTGACGCCGAGGTTGCGGACTTCCTCCGGCAGTTTTGGCAATGCCTGTGCCACCCGGTTCTGCACCTGCACCTGCGCCTTGTCGGGATCGGTGCCAAGATTAAACGTAACGGTCAGGGTCATCACGCCGTCGCCGGTCGCCTGCGAGAACAGGTAGAGCGACCCTTCGACGCCGTTAATGGCCTGTTCCAGCGGCGAGGCCACGGTTTCGGCGATGGTCTTGGGATTCGCGCCTGGATACGTCGCCTTCACCACAATCGTCGGCGGCACGACTTCGGGATATTCGCTGATCGGCAACTTGAACATCGCCAGCAGTCCCATGATAAAAACTGCGATGGATAGTACGCCGGCGAAGATTGGGCGTTTGATGAAATAATGTGAAACGTTCATAGGTTTTTGGGCAGGGCAGAGCGCGAAACTCCAGTTTTAAAGCATCTCCTTGGGTCGGCGGTTAAAATTTACCGGATGGCCATTTTCAGCGTGGCGCTGTTGCCCATTACCAATTGTGGTGTCACCGACATTCCCGGTCGCACATGGGAAAGACCGTTGACGACAATTTTTTCGCCGGCACTCAGACCCGAGCGCACGATGCGCTGGCCGTCCACGACCGGGCCAAGTTCCACGGCCTGATATTGCACCGTGTTCGTCGGCGTGAGCGTGAGCACAAATTTATTCGCCTGATCCGTGCCGATGGCGCGTTCAACCACCAGCAGCGCCGGATGACGGTCGCTCAAGGGAATGCGGATGCGGGCAAACAACCCGGGCACGATGCGGTAATCATCGTTGCCAAACACCGCGCGCAGAAGAATGCTGCCCGTGTTTGGATCCAGCCGGTTGTCAAACGACTCGATCGAACCTTTGTGCGGAAAATCGGATTCATCGGCGAGTTGTAATTCGACGGGAATCTTGCCGCCTTCAGTCGTTCCCAGCTTTTTGGCATCCACCAGCTTGTTAAACTTCAACAGCGTGTCCTCATCAATGTCCGCATTAACATAAACCGGATTGACGGAAACCACCGTGGTGAGCAGCGAGGCGGACCCGGCATTACCGCTGGCATAATTGCCCTCCGTCAAAAGCGCGCGGCTCACGCGCCCGGCAATGGGCGCGCGGACTTCGGTAAACTCCAGATCCAGCCGGGCCGACTCCAACGCGGCTTTCGCCACCTCAGCCCGGGATTTGCGCGCGCCCGCCTCTTCGACTGAAATGGCGTTGTTGGCCAGAAGCTTGTCGGTGCGGCCAGCCTCGCTGCGGGCTTGTTCATATTCGGCCTGGCGCTGGTCGAACACCGCCTGGTTCCAGCGCGGATCAATGACAAATAGCACATCGCCCTTCTTCACCAATTGCCCGGATTTGAACCGCACTTCCTGGATATACCCGGAAGTGCGCGGGCGGATTTCCACCGACTCCACCGGCTCGGTCCGCCCGGTGAATTCGCTCCACTCGACAATATCCTTTTGTTCCACGGGTGCCACCGTTACGGTCGGCGGCGGCGGACTTTGCTGGGCCGCCTGCCGACTGCATCCGGTGACGAGCAACCCGGCCGATAATGCGACCATGGTGGTAAAGAAGTTTAAATGAATTTTCATGATGGTTTGGCTTTAAGCTGGAGATGATTGCCCCGATTATCAGATCACTTCGGCAAATGCGGTTCTCCGTCGATACAACGAATGCTGGCGCTCTTGCCAAGCCGCAACTGACTGCACCTTCTCCAAGGCCAGCGTGGGAAAGACCAAGTGCGGGTAGGCGGTCTGCCAGGCCAAGGCCTCCGCTTCGTTCAGAGCCAGTTGAAATAACTTTTCCTGCGATTCCAGTGCTTCCTGAAAATCTTTGGAAATCCTGCGCTTTGTCTGCTCAATTCCCGACAAAAATTTCCGGCAGGATTTTATGCAGCGTTTGGCGATTGTTTGTTCACCAGCCGAGCTTTCATTGTGATGGTTAGTATTCATGTTCATCTTTCTTTTATAGTTGTATGTTTAGTAAAGTATATGGTCAAAAAAAATCAAATCAGGCGGCCACGGCTTCTTTTTCCTTCACTCCAAGAATGGTGAGCATCCCGCTGTAAGCCTCGCGCAAAACTTCAACATCATTTTGGATTCGGGCCTGGGTTAGCAACCCTTGATAATAGGCCAGAATCATCCGGGCCTTGGCCCCGGCATCGGGCACCTCAATCACCCCGGCAGCCTGCGCATCGCGGATGGCAGATTCGATATACTTGCGCTTTTGATCCATTATTTCCTGGATTTTTTTCTGCAAGCCCTCCTCCTGGGTGCAGATTTCCGATCCGAGCGAAACCTGCGGGCAACCCAGTACATGACCGTGCTTGGTTTTGATTTCACGTTGGAAATCATAGCCAAAATCGCAGTATTTCTGCAGGCGTTCCAGGGGGGCAACTATGGGCGAAAAAATCGAATCCAATTCGATGCGGCGGGCTTTCCAGCTGTCCTCAAAGGCTTCAACTGCCAGCTCAGATTTGCAATCGAAGAAGTAATAAAAACTGCCTTTTTTGACGCCGGCCCGCTCGCAGATATGATCAATGGTCGTGCTGCCATAAGATCCGGACCAGATCAACTCCAGCACGGCATCCATTAATCTTTGTTTGGCATCACTTACACGGCCCATAATTTTTTACCTGTGTTGCACATCAAGCAATTTAATACCGATGCACGAGGTTAAACTAACAGAGTAGACTATATAGTCAACTATTATTTTAATAATTTTTTCTCTTTTTTTGGTTTTGGTTGATACGAAACCTGTGGCACGCACCATACCTCAAGAAATGAGGCCGAATTGGTGATCGGCCCGGAATAAGTTTCGTTCTGGAACTTGCGCGGCCTTCCGCCCCCCCAAGAGTGGGTCTGCAGGACGGATGAGGGGTAACCGCCAAGCGTCAGTCGGACGCTACTCATTTTTTCGCGAGGGAATATGCAGGAGCGGACTCACGTCCGCTGCTACTTTGGTTAGTGGGGACTCGTCCCTCCGGAATTAGGCCGGGCGGGCCAAAATTCACCCATTTGTCACACGGGCCGGCGGGCGGGCATGATAATTTCTTGGGCTTGTGACGAAGCCAGAATTCGCTAAATTATACAAACGCGCCGGGCGCGAATCATGAAAACATTTGCCGAATCCAATTTTCCGGGCCGGCTCATCGCCGTCGAGGGTCTCGACGGTTCGGGCAAGTCCACGCAGATTTACCTGCTCAAACGCTGGCTGGAGGCGGAGGGCATCAAGGTCTATTTCAGCGAATGGAACTCGTCCGAACTGGTGAAATCCGCGACAAGCAAGGGCAAGAAGCGTGAACTGCTCACGCCGACGACGTTCAGCCTGATTCACGCGACGGATTTCGCCGACCGCTACGAACGGCACCTGGTGCCACTGCTCCGTGCGGGCTACATCGTGCTGTGCGATCGTTATGTGTTCACGGCGTTTGCGCGCGATGTGACGCGTGGCTGTCCGCCGGACTGGGTGCGCGGCAATTATAGCTTCGCCTGTGCGCCGGACCTGACGATGTTTTTCAAGGCGGACCTGGAAGTCTCTTTGAACCGCATCCTTGAGGGCCGGCCGAAACTGAAATTTTTCGAGGCGGGCATGGATTTGCGGCTGTCCACTGATCCGTATGAAAGCTTCAAGATTTTCCAGGGGCGCATCCTCGATCAATATCTGGCGATGAGCAAAGAGTTCAACTTCGTCATCATGGACGCGAACGAAATCGTGGAGAAGCAGCAGGTGCTGGTACGCAAACTGGTGAGCGAGCGGATTGACCTGAAAAAATTCAAGCGCCGCAGTCCGCTGCCGCTGCCGCCGTCGCTGTCGGGTGACCGCGAGGATAAAGAGGATTTGGAGGACAAAGCCGCATGAGCGCAAAGAAGTCACATCGTTTCTACGGCCATGGCATTCCGCGGGTCAAGCCGGACGATCTCGGGGGCAAGCTGATCGTGGTCGAGGGCGCGGATGGTTCCGGCCGCTCCACGCAGATCGCCGAGCTGGTAAACTGGCTGGAGACCAACGGCCGGCCGACGGTGCAGGTCGGCCTGAAACGCTCCACGCTAGTCAGCGAGGAACTAGAGAAAGCGCAGGATGGAAATGTCCTCAGCCGGACAACGTTGAGCCTGTTTTACGCGACCGACTTCGCCGACCAGTTGTCGAACATCATCATACCGGCGCTCAAGGCTGGATTCATCGTATTGTCCGACCGCTATATTTACACGCTGATGGCACGGGACATGGTGCGCGGCATGGATGAGAAATGGTTGAAAAACCTTTACGGCATTGCGCCGGTGCCGGACGCGGTGTTCTATCTTTCGGTGGAACCGGAGGAACTGGTTCAGCGCAACCTCTCCAAAAATGCGACGCTGGATTACTGGGAGAGCGGCATGGACCTCGGCCTATCGCGCGAAGTTTTCGACAGCTTCCTGAAATACCAGGCCGCGATGCAAAACGCCTTCAAGGCGATGCAAAAGACCTACGGCTTCGACATCGTGGACGCTAACCGCTCCGCCCACGCGGTTAACAAGGAGCTGCGGAAAAAAATCAGCTCGGTGATCGACACGGATTGAGGCGGATCTGAACAGTGACTCGTGGAACTCGTCCCTCCAAAACGAAGGGGGAGGATGGAATCAGTTCGCCGGGGCGTTGGTTGGCGGGGAGTTGGTGACCGGGAGGAGAAGCGCGGGCGCATTCGTGGTGAAAGCCGGCTTGTGGAACGGGCGCTTCACTAGATCGTCAAAACTCCGGCGCTGTTCCGGCGTGAGCACCTCGCGGATTTCCAGCCGCGAATCCTGGATCACCTTGTGCACCTGGTTCTGCCCCTCGTTGATGATTTTAAGAATCGCCTCGTGCTGCTCAGGCGTAAGATGTAACTCCTCGTTCAGCCGCTGCAAAAACTGCCGGTTAAGTATTTCCGGCGCCTTCAACTTGGGGGCTTCCGGCACGCGCGCCACGGCGTTGGTCAAGGGTGGCCGGACATCCACCGCCGGTTTATGAAAGGCCTTGGGCCGGGAATTATGGACGTAGTTCACGAGCAAGCCGCCGGTGATAACGCCGGCGCCGAAGATGACCACGGTCGCAAAGATGACCTTCAAGTTGTTCACGGCGTCGGATTTTCCGGCAGATCCGCCGAGGCCAGGAGCGTGTTCTCGAAATCCTGGGAAAGATCTTTGCTGGTGTCCGGCGGCGCCGGCAGGAACACCGAAACTGCGCCCAACAGCACCGCCAAAGCCACGCACGAGGCGGCTGCACGCCACAGGCCGCGCGCCCAGAACACCCAGTAATCCGCGCCGGCCCGCGCCGCGAGCTGCGCCATGATGCGCTTCTCAAAGGCATACGGCACGCGCTCATCCGGCACTTTCAGCCGGGCGGCCGCAATCAACTTCTTTTCCAGTTCGGTCAGGTTCATAGACACTTCATTACGATTGACGCGCAAAAATTGCGCAGAGTTACAAATATTTGTTCTGAGTCATGCGCGCCAGGATTTTCCGCATCTCGGCGCGCGCGCGGAACGCCCGGACTTTCACCAGCGGTACCGACCAGCCGGTTATTTTGGCGATCTCCTTCACGGAACGATCCTCGATTTCGAGCAACTGGATGACCAGCCGCGCCGGAGGCGAAAGTTTTTCCAGCACGCGGTCAATCAACAGTTTGGCCGCATCGGCATCCTCGGCGGCGTGGCCGGGTTCCGCCACAAACCGCTCCAGCCAGTCCTCCTCCGGCTCGGAAATTTCGCTGAAGGAGGAGATGCGGTTCCGCTGGTGGGCGCGCAAAAAATCATAGCAGGTCCGCACCGCCATCCGCATCAGCCAGTGCTCGAAGGGGGCCTCGCCGCGAAATGTTTTCAGCTTGTCAAACGCCTTGAGCCAGACCTCCTGCACGATGTCCTCAATCTCGCTTTCGCGCCGCGCGTAACGCCGCGCGGTGGCGAACACCCGCGGGGAATATTTCACGACGAGCGGCTCAAAGCTGGCGGCGTCGCCCTTTAATACGGCGGCGATGAGTTCGGCTTCGGACCGTTCCATGGGAACACTCCTTTCCGCGTCTTAACGGCGCATCAGCCTGAGCACGCTCTCGAACGCGCGGGAAAATTCGGAGATGGATTCCGCCGCCTGATGCGGCTGATCGAGCAGCAGCTTCAACCGCTCCGCCGGCGACTGGTCCGGGCGCAGGCGCATCAATTCCGCGGCGGCGACAATATTGGCCAGCCGGCCGTTCACATCATGGCGCATGTCCCGCAGCTTCTGGTGCAGGTCCAGAATCTGTTCCTCAGTCAACGTCACCGGGCCGTTGGTTTTATAATCAGCTACCATTAGCGAATCATCGCGGAAACCGCCCGGCGAAAGCAAGCGGGTTTCACGAAGTGCGGCGGGGTCGAGCGCCGTTTGATACTACCGCCGGATTGGCGACCGGCCATCGGCTGGATCGCGGATTGGCAATCCGTGGTGCGGGATTGATTCAATGGTTACAGGTGTTTCGGCGCGCTGCCGATTGTAAATCGGCGATACGGCAGGTTGCAAACCTGCGCTACACCAAAAGCGCCTGCATTTTATTTTACCCGACAACTCTTATTCGGTTGCGCCACCGGCTGCCACTCCCGTGGGCGGTGGGGTCACGCGTAAAAATAACCCAGTTCGCGCAGGGACGAATAATCCTTCGCCCGCTCCGCCGTGGCGCGGCCGATGATGACGTGGTCGACCACCTCAATTTTCAATAGCTGCCCCGCGCGGATCAAATCCCGCGTCACCTTGATGTCCGCCTCGCTCGGGGCCGGGTCGCCGCTCGGGTGATTGTGAACGAGCACCACGCCCGCCGCATTTGCCGCGATCGCAGCGCGAAACACCTCGCGCGGATGCACCAGGAGGGTGTCCAGCGTCCCGCGCGAAATCTCGTCGGCACGGATCAACCGCTTGCGGGTGTTCAGCAGCAGCGCCTGGAACGACTCGACATTTTTCAGCCGGTTCGTCTCGCGCATGAAGCTCACCACCGTCTCCGGATTGTCCAGCACCGGCGAATCCTCGCGCCGTTCCTGCTCCATGCGTTTGGCGAGGGCAAACGCCGCCACCAAGGTGGCCGCCTTGTCCGGGCCAACCCCGGGAATCTGTTTTAACTCATCCACGGATGCCAGCGCCAGCGCGTTCAGCGAGCCGAATTTCTGGAGGATATTTTGCCCGACCTGCACCACGTTCGCCCCGCGCAAGCCCGTCCGCAGCAGGATGGCGATGAGTTCCGCGTGGGTCAGCGCATCCGGGCCGCGCGCCACGAGCCGTTCGCGCGGACGCTCGCCCGCCGGCTGGTCTTTGAGGCGCAGTGACTCGTTCATGCTAAACTTTCCGAAACGGTTTGGCCGGGTGCCGCCCGCAGCCTTTATTCCGCGCCCAATGAAAGCTGGCTTTCAGCTTCGGCGGCGGGGGCGGACGCCTCCAGCAGGCGCACCAGCGCGGGCCGGATCAGCCGGCCTTGAAACGTCAGGCCGGGCGCCAGGGTCTCGGCGACCACGGCCTCCGCCGGCGGATTTTCCACGCCGTGCACCCGGTGTTTTTGCCCGTCATATTTTTCCTCCGGTGCGGCCGCAAACGGTGTCAGGCCGACGCGGCGCGCGGCATCGCGGCAGGCGTTTTGAAACTGGCCGATCTGCTCCGCGACTTCCGGCTGGCCGGAACGTGCGGCGGCGTTGTGCAGCGCGTAAATATGGTCGAGGATGCGCACCACCACCTGCAGCCATTCACCCTCGGTGCGGCGGAGTTTTTCCACTTCCAGGCGCAGCGCGCCCTTCTCGCTGTCGTTGAGCTTGGCTTGGAAGGCGTTGAACTCACGGATTTCCCCGGCCATGCGCTCGACGATTTCGCGGGCGGCGGCGGCGGTGTTTTCCGCGCTGCCCTTGGTGGCGTCCTGCACCAGCGCCCACTGGTCGGTGGCGGCGGCGATCTGCGCGGAATATGTTTTAAGGTCCTGGAGCGGCGCCGCGACGGTGCCGAGGGCGTTGACCTCAAGGAGTTTTTTGGTGGCGCGATATTCCAGGATGTACGGCAGGCAGCCAAGCAGCGCACCCAGCGCGACGCTGCCGGTGACGACGGCGGTACCCACCGGGGAAAGGGGATGCGCGGCCTTCCCGGCCACGGCGGCGGCCACGGCGAGCAGCGCGACATTGGCAGAGAGAAACGGCCACTTGGGGATTTTCCAGTCCGAGGCGTTATTCATCCCGCCAGTGTCCGAAAAATGTGGGGTCAGCGCAAGCCGTCGGCGTATTTTGCCTCGACTAACGGCGGGAAAAGAAAATCATTTGCGGGTGCGCATCTGCGTCATCTTCAATCCGGCCGCGCGCGGCAACAAGGCGCGGCGCTTCCGCCGTTATCTCGGCGAGATGTCGCAGCAATGCGCGTTCAAGGCCACGACCGGCCCGGGCGACGCGCGGCGGTTCGCACAGGCGGCGGTCGCCACGGGCTACGACGTGATCGTGGCCGCCGGCGGCGACGGCACGGTGAACGAGGTGCTCAACGGCATCGCCGACTTCCCGGACGGTTTTGCACGCGCGCGGCTCGGCGTGCTGCCGCTCGGCACGGTGAACGTCTTTGCGCGGGAACTGAAAATTCCCCTGAAGCTGGAGCGCGCGTGGAAGGTGTTGCGGCGCGGGAACACGACGAGCATCGATTTGGGCCGCGCGGATTTTTTGGACGACGGCCAGCCGCAGGCGCGTTACTTCATGCAGCTGGGCGGCGCAGGCCTCGACGCGCGGGCGATCGAGCTCGTGAGCTGGAAATTGAAAAAAAACGCCGGGCCGATCGCCTATGTCGTGGCCGGGCTGCAGGCGCTGGCGGAAAAGCAGCCGCAAATCACCGTTAGCGCGGACGGCCGGAAAATCGAGGGCGAGCTGGCGCTCTTTGGCAACGGGAAATTTTACGGCGGGCCGTTCGATATTTTTCCGGGCGCAAACCTGGGCGACGGCCGATTGGACGTGTGCGCTTTTCCCAAAGTCAACGTGCCGGCGTTGCTGCGGCTCGCGCCGGGATTCATTGCGCGCCGGAAATTATCCGAGCATCGGGTCCGCCGGCTGCACGCGGACAAGTTC
Source organism: uncultured Verrucomicrobia subdivision 3 bacterium (assembly GCA_903870815.1). GTDB lineage: Bacteria > Verrucomicrobiota > Verrucomicrobiia > Limisphaerales > UBA11358 > UBA11358. The sequence goes on along the minus strand of CAIQEI010000048.1, from coordinate 11,471 downwards.
GAGATGACGAGCGACATTCCGGCCGCGTTTGAACTGGACGGCGAGTGGATCGGGAAATTGCCGGCGACCTTTTCCGTGGCGCCGCAAAAGCTGCGCGTGGTGGTGCCGTAGCGCTTCCGGAGGGAAGAGTTCGATGGGTCCCAAATTTCAAAGGCCATCAGGAACACTTGGAATAGGACTCGTGGAACTCGTCCCACCGGAACCGAGCCGAAATCCGAACCTTGCCGTGGGCGGCGGGGCGCATTAGCTTGAGCGCTGTCTAAATGAGTGAAATCCTCGTCATCGGCCATAAAAATCCCGACACGGACGCCATCTGCTCCGCCATCGGCTACGCGGAATTCAAGCGCCGCACCGGCATGACGGAGGCCATCGCGGCGCGCTGCGGCGACACGAATGACCGGATCGATTTCGTGCTGAACACGTTTGGCGTGCCGGCGCCGAAATTCGTGGCCGACGTGGCCCCGAAAATCTCCGACGTGATGCAGCGTAAAATCCTCAGCGTCCGGCCCGAGTCAACCGCGGCGGAGGCGCTCCGACTGATGGATGAAAAAAACCTCCGCATCCTGCCCGTGATGGACGCGGAGCAGAAATGCCGCGGCCTGCTCTCGCTGTTCAAACTGAGCAAATTCCTGTTCCCGGCGGTGAACCGCAATCCCGGCCTCGGCCAGAGTTCGCGCGAAGTGCTGTCCTCGCTGTCCAGCCTGGCCCGAACCCTTGACGGCCGGCTGATCGTCGGCGTGGAAGCGGAACGCGAGGAGGAATTGATCCTGATGATCGGGGCGATGGGCCTGGAGTCCTTCGCGACGCGGCTGGAAAAATTTCCGCCGGAAAAATCCTGCGTCATCGTCGGCGACCGCTGGGACATCCAGAACGTCGCCATTCGCGAGGGCGTCCGCGTGCTCATCGTCACCGGCGGCATCGAGGTGGAGCCGAAAACCATCGAGTCGGCGCGGCGCAAAAACGTCAGCGTCATCACCTCGCCGCACGACACCGCCACCACGGCATCGCTCTGCCGCGCCGCCGTGGCCGTGCGCCATGTGCTGAACGAGGAGTTCCTCTGCTTCCGCGAAAATGCGCCGCTCACCGCCGTGCGCGAGGAAGCCACGTCCTCCGGCTTTTTCGTGTTCCCGGTGCTGGACGGGGCGGGCCAGACCGTCGGCATCCTGTCCAAAACGGATTTTTTGAAACACGTCACGCGCAAGCTGATTCTGGTGGATCACAATGAACTATCCCAGGCCGTGCAGGGCGCGGACGAGGTGGAGATCATCGAGATCATCGATCATCACCGCATCGGCGCGCTGGCCACGCAGCAGCCGATTTTGTTCCGCAACGAGCCGGTCGGCTCCACCAGCACGATTGTGGCGGACTGTTTTTTCCGGCACGGCGTGGAACTGGCACGCCCCATTGCCGGGCTGCTGCTGGCGGGCGTCGTTTCCGACACGCTGAACCTGACCTCGCCGACGACGACCACGCGTGATGCGGAAATATTGAAGAAGCTCGAAGTCATCGCGCAGGTCAACGCGCGTGAGTTCACGGAAAAACTCTTTGCCTCCGGCTCGCTGCTGACGCTCAAGCCCGCGCCGCAGGCCGTGGCCACCGACTGCAAGGAATACGCCGAGAACGGTGTGAAGTTCAGCGTGGCGCAGATCGAGGAGATCGGCTTCGAACAATTCTGGAAGCGCAAGGACGAGCTGCTGGCCGCGCTGGCGGATTACCGGACGCAGCACGCGTACCGGTTTTCCACGCTGCTCGTCACCGACGTCGCCACGCAAAGCTCACTGCTGCTCGTGGTCGGCGACGAGAAGTTCATCCAGCGCATCGACCATCCGCGCCTGGAGCCGGGCATCTACGAATTGCGCGACGTCGTCTCCCGCAAGAAACAACTGCTGCCATACCTCACGCATTGCCTGCGCGAACGGGAAAAGGGCGTTAAAGGCTGACCGGCATCGCGCCGGTGTTCACCGGAGCGCCCGGAAGATTTTCGCGGCCGCCGCGTGCGCCATCACCACGTCCGGGTCGCGCTGCAAGGCGTCGAAATAATGCCGGGCAAAACCCTCGCCGGCTTCCGACGCCACCAGCAATTCGCCGGTGCGCTTCACGAGGGCCGCCGCCGCGCCGGCGGTCAGCGGCGCTTTGGCCTTGGCATCGAGTGCCTCGTCCATCGTCACGATCAGCTGCGAGAGCGGATGCAGCCACGCGAACCACGGGTCATCCGTCAGCAGCTTCAGGAAATGATTCGCCGACGGGATGGTGCCAAGATTCTGCTCGTAGCTGACGCGCTCGGAATCCACGAGCGCCTTGTGCAGGGCCAGCAACGCCTCGCGCAACTGCGCGAGCTGCCGCGGGGAGTCAGGGGCGGATGGCGGGGTGGTATCGTTCATCCGGCCTTTGCCCCCTGCGGAATTCTGGAATATGGTTGCGCCACGCGACATGACCATAACGCAAATCTCCCAAATTTCAATTGTGGTTAAACAGGCCTGGTTCGCGCTTAATGTTCCCTTAAGGCAGCCTGAGGCATGATGCGGGCATGAAAACGATTCTGAAACCAAACCGCGCAGCGGTCGTCACGTTTTTTGCCGTCGCGCTGAACCTCACCGCGTCGGCCGCCGGGAGCGCCCCCGTTCCGCCGAGCGCGAGCCTGGGCCTGGCCCAGACCAACGGCGGAGCGATGAACCTGAGCATCAGCAATGCGGGCGACCAGTCGTGGATCATTCAAAGTTCCAGCGACCTCACGAGCTGGGCGGAAGTGGAAAACTTGAGGGTGTATAACGGCAGCTACCACCGGAATTATACGAACACGGCGAGTGGAAGCTGGTTTTACCGCGCTTATTATGACGCCGCGCGCCAGACCAACGCCAGCACCACGACCGAGGCCCTGCGGCTGCCGGCAACCGCATTCAACTACGCCGCGCCGGTTTTGCCTCCCAGCTTTGCGGTCAACCCGATTCTGGCGGAGGACAACACGCCGGCCAACAATGCCACCACCGACCTCGGCGCGACGCTGGGCCGCGTGCTGTTTTACGACCAGCGGCTTTCGACTAACCAGACCATTTCGTGCGCGTCGTGCCATCAGCAGACGCATGCGTTTTCCGACCCTCGCCGTTTCAGCGTGGGCTTCAACGGCAGCAACGGCCCGCGCCATGCCATGGGCTTGAGTAATGCGCGCTGGTACCAGCGCCAGCATTTTTTCTGGGATGAACGCGCCGCCACGCTCGAGGAACAGACGCTGCATCCCATCCAAAACCCGATTGAAATGGGGATGACGCTCGACGCGCTCACCCTCCGGCTGGCCGCCGAGCCATTTTACACGAACCTGTTCGCGGCGGCCTTCGGCTCGCCGGACGTGACCACCAACCGCATCGCCTTGGCGCTCGCGCAATTCGTCCGCTCCATGGTTTCGACGCAATCCAAATACGACGCCGGGGTGGCGAACAACTTCACCAACTTCACCGCGCAGGAAAACCTCGGCCGCCAGCTCTTCTTCGGGCAGACGGGCAATCCACCCCCGCCCTGCGCCATCTGCCACGGCACGGATAATTTTGTGCCCACCACGACGCTCAACAACAACGGTCTGGAATTTCCCTACGTGGATCCGGGCGTCGGCGGCATCACCGGCTTGCTGGCGCAGAACGGGCTGTTCAAGGTTCCCTCGCTGCGCAACATCGCGCTGACTGCGCCCTACATGCACGACGGACGTTTCACCAACCTGGCACAGGTCGTGGAGTTTTATAATTCCGGCATTGTGGACAATCCCAATCTCTCGCCGCCGTTGCGCGTGCCGACTCCGCCGGGCCAGCCGCCGGGGCCGCCCCTGCGCTTGAACCTCACCGCCGACCAGAAGGCGGCGCTGGTCGCGTTCCTCAACACACTCACGGATACAAACCTGGTGACGGATCCCAAACTGTCCGACCCGTTCAACTACGGGAATTAAACCGGAAGGTGCCCGTACGGGGCGCAGCAACGTAAGCCGCTCGGACGTTTGAAATTTTACCGGCGGGTGCGCAAATACCGGGCTGCGCCAAGTGCTGGCGCATTCCGCCTACGCTTCCAGTTTCGCGTCGAGCGAGATTTTGGCATTGAGCAGGCGAGAGATCGGGCAGCCGGCCTTCGCGCCGTTTGCGATGGCGAGAAATTTTTCCGCGTCAATGCCGGGAATTTTCGCGGTCATGTCCAGATGCGATTCCGTGACGCTAAAGCCCGCGTCGGTTTTTTCCATCGTGATGGTCGCGGTCGTGTGGATGGCTGCCGGGGTGAAGCCGACCTTGCCGAGCTCCGCCGAGAAAGCCATTGAGAAGCAGCCTGCGTGTGCCGCCGCGATGAGCTCCTCCGGGTTCGTGCCGACGCCGTTTTCAAACCGGGTGCCGAATGAGTATTGCGCCCCCTTGAGGGTGCCGCTCGCGGTGGAGATGGTACCCTTTCCGCTTTTCAAATCGCCCTGCCAGACCGCCGATGCTTTGCGTTTCATAATTTTCTTTCGCTGGCTGGAACGGGAATTCGCCCCAGCATTTGTTAGCATAGCATAGTTCGCGACCACCACAAAGGCGGCGATGCGCCGATTTAATTTGTTCAGACGGCTTCCGCCACGGATTTCATCGTGGCCAATCCCTTTTCAAAATCGCCGCCGATCATCTGGTCGCAGTTCATAAACAGGCCGAATGCCTTGATGAAAAAATTGTTTCTGCCGGACATGCTCCACGTCAAGACGGTTTCATTACTTTCCGGTTTGAAGGTGAATTCGGCGATATTGGTGGCCTGGAACGGTCTTATAAATTCCAATTTAAACCGGATCTGTTCATTGACCGTGCTCCCGGTGATCGTCCTGCGTCCCGCACCGATTTTTTTGTTGCCGTCCCACGACATCGCCGCGCCCGGGCCGGAATCCGGGCCGGCAAATGAATTCTTGGCATTCGGGTCTAGCTTGGCCCACGGCGACCACGCCTCCCATTGGTGCAGGTCGTTGACGTGCGGGAAGACTTTTTCCGGCGGGGCGGAGATCTTTATCGAACGTGTGACGATGAATTCATCCGGTCGCCCGGCGATGACGACGAAAATGATTATGGCGATGAACGCGAGCGCGAGCAGAATCGGCAGCATAAATTTCCTTTTTTATTATTTTAATTTAGCAGGCCGGAGAATTTTTTCCGGGCGTCCCAGAGGAGATACAGGGCACAGGCGATGATTATGTCCAGGATCGGATTGACCAGATGTTTCGGGTCATCGACCAGGACGTGGAACGCGATGATGTTCACGATGACCGGGCCGAGCAGCAGCAGTCCGATGTTTCGCAAACGCGGAATCATCACGACGATGCCTCCGACAAACTCGAACATTTTCACAAACCTGATATAGCCCGTCGGGACAAACGCCTGCATGAAATGCCAGGCCGGCGTGCCTTCGGGCAGCGATGGGATTTTGACGAGGTTGAACAAAACCGGGATGCTCGCCATCAGGAAGCAAAGCCCCAGTAACACGCCAGCGATGCAAGGCAGATATTTTTTCATGGCGCGCAAGGTTACATTTTCACCAAATATTCGCCAAGTCTTTCCAACGTCTGTTTGCCGCCTTCGATCGCACCGAATTCCTTCACAACCAAATCGCGCTCCGATGCCGACGGGAAAACCATGCGAATGGTTACGCGCGTTTTGTCTGCGGCCAGTTTCTCGAAAGACCAGGTGGACACAAAACTCACGCCCGGTCCGCCTTCGCGCCGGCCGCCTTGCGAAAACACGATGCACTCCGGCGTTACGATTTCCTTGAACACGCTGTGGTTCGGATAATTCACGCCGTCCGGCCCACGCATGACGTGTTTCCAAATCCCGCCGACGCGGAAATCCATCGTCTCAATGGTGGTGCTAAAGCCGCGCGGCCCCCACCAGTTCACGACGTGTTTCGGATTCGTCATCGCCTCCCAGACCAGTTCGCGCGGCGCGGCGAACTCGCGCGTGATCACAATCTCGCGGTCGGTCGTGCTGGAAACAAGTTCTCCAAGCCGCTCCAAACTTTGCGTCATGCCGGCCTCGAATCCACCAACGTATTTGAATGCTTCGGGCGAGAACACGTTGAGGAGCCGCGAACGCATCGTGAGTGTAGTTTTACCATCGGGCTGCCCGACCAAAGTCAGCGTGTGATGAAATTCAAACATCAAATTGCCTTTTTCATCCAGCGCGCCTGTGGTCGTCACCAATTTCTCCGGCGCCACAACTTCGTGAAATTTCCCGCCCATGGGAAAATCCATTCCGTTGGGCGCGCGCATAACGACGTAAATCGTGTTGCCCGGCTGCGCGTCCCATTCACAGACCGGCGCGCTGAAACCGCGCGGCCCCCACCATTGCGCCAGTTGTTTGGCCTCGGTGCAGGCCTGCCAGACAAGTTCACGCGTCGCGTCGTATTCGCGCGTGATGATATATTCCTTGCCGACCAGATTTTCGCCTCCGGTTTGCGCGCTCATATTTTTATTTTCCGACGAATTTTCCCAGTTCGTTGAGGCAACGCGTCCAGCCATCTTGGTGCCGGTCGCGGCTTTCGACGGACCCAAATTTCTCGTGCGTCAGCGTCAATTCAGTTTGATTTCCGCGTGTGCGAAATTCGATCGTCACCAGCATTTCGGGCGATTCAACCTCGCCGAATTCATCGCCGCTACCGTCCTTTTCAAACGCCCAGGTGAAGACCAGGCGTTCTGGCGGCTTCACCTCGCGATAAGTTCCTACGGTCGTGAAGTATTCGCCATCGGCGCGCCGCACCTGGAGACGATATTTACCACCGACGCGTGCGTCCACCTTGACCGATTGCAACGCCCCTCCGTCGCACGCTGCCGCCCCGAACCACTGCTGGAATTGGGACGCGTCCGTCCACGCCTTGAAGACTAGTTCGCGCGGCGCGTCGAAAACGCGGGTGAGTTGAAGTTTGATGTTGTTGTCATTGATGGTTGTTGTTGTGCTCATTTTTTCTCCTTGGTTTGTAGTTGTTTCAAATACTCGTCCAATCGGTCAAAGCTTTCTTCCCAAAATTTCCGGTATTCCTCGATCCACGCCTGTGCCTGCTGCATCGGCTTGGCTTCCAGTTTCAATGAATGCACGCGCCCTCGGCGGCGGCGACTTACCAGCCCGGCATTTTCCAGAATGCGCAAATGCTTCGAGACCGCCGGCAGCGACATGGCATAAGGCCGCGCCAGATCGGTGACACAGCGGTCGCCCTGCGCCAGATGCTCCAGGATGCGGCGTCGCGTCGGGTCGGCTAGTGCGGCAAACGTGCGGTTCAGGAATCGCGGCGAACAGTTAACCATATGGTTAAGTATTAACGCAACTCGAATGGTAATGCAAGCGGTATTTTACGGGGGCGATTAATCGAACTATTCTCGGCCTTCGCCATCACCCGAATCTGATTGGTGATGATCGAGGGCGCGACGCAGCGTCTGCGCCAGGTCGGCAACGACCGGTTGCCGGAGGATGCTATCGTGGTCGCCCGCGAGCCAGTGAATGTGATTGGGCCTGCGCGTCCAGCGGTTCCAGCCGCCGTCCGACAGGTGCGGAGTCAGCCAGGCGCGAAGGGGATGCGGCCGGGAACTGTATTCGTCGCGTTCCCTGAAAACCTCGACCGCCAGGTCCGGGATGGAAAGCGGCCGGTATTTTTCCATGAGGCCGATCATGTGGCGCGCCAGGGTGGACGGCCCGCCCAGGGGTAAATGAGCTTGAACCAGACTCTGCTCCATGCCCCGGGCCATTTCCCGCCAGCGCAGCAATCGCTGCCGGCGGTTCTGGCGATCGGTAACCAGGTGCCAGAGCCAGGTGGGAAAATACCGGCTGAAGTGGACGATACGGAAAAAAAAGTTGGCCGGCCGCACGGGAGCCGGGGTGCCGATCAAAACCGTGCAGCAACGAATCCCCCCGGCATCTGACATTTGTCGCGCCACTTCAAACGCCAGCAGGCCGGCCCAGGAATATCCTACCAGCGCCGGCGCACCGTGCGGCTGGACTTTCCGGATCCAGCGCACGACTTCCGCCGCCGCCGCCTCCATCGAAGGCGGCAGCCGGGACAAATCCACGAGCGCGGGGGACCGGATGCCGTAGACGGGCTGGTCGGGGCCGAGCGCTTCCGCCAGATTAAAATAGTCGTCGATGTCGCCGTCGTATCCGTAAAGGCAGAAGACGGGCGGCCGCGTTCCCGCGATGCGAATCGCCAGCACCGGTTCAAATTCGCCCTGAGCCAGACGTTTCCTGGCCGCCTCACACAATCCGGCTAAGGTCGGATTAATCAGGAAGGCGGAAGCTTCCAGCCGCTGGCGGATAATTTCCTCGACCCCGAGCATTAATTTGATGGCCAGCAACGAATCGCCGCCCAAAGTGGCGAACGTGGCGCCGGCGGGCGAATCTTGTGCCGCCGGCAGCAAGGAATGCCAGAGGCGGGCCAGCGCCTTGGTCAGTCCGTCCTCATCCTTGGCGATTTGAGGCGACGCTGATTTCGCCGCAGGCAGCTTCGTCAAGGCGGCCCGATCCAGCTTGCCCTGCGGCGTCAGCGGCAGGACCTCGTGCAGCACGAATTCCGAAGGCACCATGTAGTCCGGTAAACGCGCGGCCAGGTAAGTTCGTAGTTCGTCCGCCAGCCCGGCGCCGGGTTTTTCGGGAACAATATGGGCAATGACGCCGGACGGCATGCCCTCATCCAGCCACGGGACACAACAGACCTGCCGCACCAGGCCGTGCGTGAAAGCGACGGCTTCAATCTCCCCTAGTTCCACGCGCCGGCCGCGAATCTGAATCTGCCCGTCGCGGCGGCCTAGAAAATCCAGCTCACCGTCCGCCAGCCAGCGCACCCAGTCGCCGGTCCGATACATCCGGGCGCCGGGTCGACCCGCAAACGGGTCGTTTACAAACCGCTCGGCTGTCAAACCAGAACGTCCCAGGTAGCCCCGGGCGACCTGCTCGCCGCCGAGATAAAGTTCGCCCGGCTCGTTCACGGGCACGGGTTGCAATTGCTCGTCCAGCACATAGCTCGTGGTGTTATCCAGCGGCCGGCCGATGGGCGGCGGCTGGTTGGAACCGTCCGCGGGTGCCACCACCGACCAGGTGCTGAACACCGTGTTTTCGGTCGGCCCGTAGCCGTTGATGACGGCAAAAGGCAATCCGGCCGGAGGACGAACGCGCAACCGGTCGCCGCCGGTGATCAGGAAACGCAACTTCATCCGTTCTGGCCACGGCCGCGCGAACAGGATTTCCGCCAGGCCCGTCGGCACAAAAGTCAGGGTGATTTCCTCCGCCGCCAGCCATTCTATCAAGCTGTCCGGATCCAGTAGGATTCCTTTGGGCGGAATGAGGATGGTTCCGCCCGCGCAAAGCACCGGCCAGATATCCGCCACCGAGGCGTCAAATGCGACATAGGCCAGCATCGAGGCCCGGTCCAGCGGCGTGAGTTTCAACCGCCGGTGGTAATAACAGACGAGGTTGGTCAGGGCATGATGCTCGATCTCCACGCCCTTGGGCTGGCCGGTCGAACCAGAAGTGTAGGTGATGTAGGCCCGGCGATTGGAATCAGCAGGCACGCCGGGATGAGGGTCCGCCACCTCCCGGTCCGGGCGCAATACTTCAGCGAGATCCAGCACTTTCCCGGGCCATTCACGGAGACGATCCCGGCCGGCCTCATCGGACAACACCAGCCGGCTCACACTGTCATTCAGAAGGAATTCCAGCCGCTTGGTCGGCGTATCCACATCCACCGGAAAATAAGTTCCTCCCGCCTTGAGGACGCCCAACACCGCGGCCAGAAATTCACACGCCGCCGGCTTCATGATGGCCACCGGTTCTTCCCGCGCGAGCCCTTGCTGGCGCAAGGCATTGACCACCCGGTCGGAGAGCAGATCCAGTTCCGCGTAAGTCACGAGGCGCGCCCCATCCTTTACCGCCACCGCCGCCGGCTGCGACCGAGCCAGGGTCTGAAAATAATCCATCACCGTGCGTTCACGAGGAAAAGGAATCACCCTCCCATACCATTCCAATGGCACAATGCCGCTGGCGGTGACCGATCCGGTCAAGAACCCGGCTTGGGTCGCATCGGCAGGCAGGAGCGGTCCAGCTTCTGAATTAATTCGCAATTTCATCACCCGGTTTGCGCATTGGCACCACGAAATTATATAATCTTCTTCAATCCCGATAAAAGTCAACGGTTTTGCCTTATATTTTGACAGGTATTCTTTGTGGAACCGGATTAATCGTGGAAACACTTTATCCCGCGCGGGTTGGAGTTGGCGAATTAAAATTCTGGTTGATAATTCTGCCTCCGTGATAGCGGTATTTTCAGCCATCAGAAAGACCGTATCAATACAAAGGAGCACCCTTAAGATTTGACTGAACAACAACGACCTTCTAACCAAGATTGCTGCCACTATTGTTTTCTTTTTTGTTCATGAACCTTTCAGCCATCGGGTTAGCAGCGGGCTCGCGGGAATCCAGCGGGCGCGGACCTGTGGCGGCTTGACGCTGAAATCCACCATCAAACTCTCGGCGAGATAGAGGTTGCCGTCGCCGTAGTAGCAAAGTGGCGGGCAAAACAGCAGGCCGGGCAGTTGGTCGCTGGTCAGATTGAGGGTGGTGAGATTCGTCGCGCCGGAGAATGGAAACGGTTTTAGCTCCACCGGCGTGCCGTCGCGCAAAAGGCGGACGACTTCGGCCATGAGCGCGGCGTTGGTGGTGGTGACCACCGGACCGAATTTATATTGCTGCCGTGCGGTCATCTCGCGGAACGTGACGGTGCGCCAGTCGAACGGCGGTTGCTTGACGTTGCGGTAAGGCACATACGCGGGCATCTCGGAGCCGCAATCCACCGCGATATAGGCCGCAACCGGTTGGCCGGGGATGGCGCCGACTTTCGCAGGACTGATGGAACCCATGAGGCCGATGACTGTCTGCGGTTCCGAAAAGGTAAGTTGGAGGCCGGCTTCCTCGTAGTCGTTCACGTAAACCTCGCCGCCGCCGGTCACCGAATCGTGGAAATATCCGGGATGCGATGAAGCCGATTGTGGTCCCATGGTGTAAACCGGCAAACCGGGGTCGCCGCCCGCCGCCAACTCGTGGCCGGCAAAAAAACCGAGCGCCACCGCGAGCATCAGTGCCGCACCGATGCCACCGATCGTGAGCAATGCGGCGAGAATGAGCCAGTGTTTTTTGGTCATCGCAGTTTTTTATTTGGCCGGATTAAGAATCCTTTCCACCTTCGCCTTCACGCTTTCATCCATCTTGATGAGCGGTGGCCAAGCGCGTTTGAAACCTTCGCCGGGAATTTTCTTCGTCGCGTCAATGCCCATTTTACTGCCGCTGGCGATTTCGCTCGTCGCGTGGTCGAGCACGTCGGACGGGCCTTTGGTGAAGATGCTGTCGCGCTGCGGATCGGTGTTGGCCGTGAGATGGAACAGCACTTCGCTGGTGTTGTGGACGTTCACGCCGGCGTCCACCACCACGATGTATTTGGTGAACATCATCTGT